>JABWAJ010000104.1 GCA_013361075.1 Saprospiraceae bacterium
ATATCCGACTAAATTTGAGGATATAGATATTTAGGAGGAAAAGACAACTACAGTTTCACTCCCACCCACTTGCGCTTGATGCGCTCGCCATTTTGGGTGGTCTCATAATCTATATGTAAGGTTCTATTGTCGGATAATAACTCTGCGAATATTTTATTGGGAGAAGCGCATAACAAATCATCCTGATGGGGTGGTAGTGGTTCATACGCGGCAAAATAGTGGGTATTAAAAATCGAATTTTCACATATTCCATTACACCCATCAGGAAGATTTCGAATACACAAAAATCCCCCTATATTGATCCAGTGAATTGTTATGCGGAAAGTATCTTGGGGGCTTCCTTCGTTTGCCCCCAGATAGGTGCCAAATATGGGATATGGAGCTATATACTCTTCGTCTGTGGATGCTGTATATCGCTTAAAATAGTATGCCTTATTCACTGTTTTTTTGCCGTTGTCGCCAGGGAAGCAGGTGGAATCAGCCTTATCATTGTAGGTAGTAAGCGAAAAATTGATCCAGCCGGAAACATTTTCAAAAGTTAGAAAAAACATCGTATCGGTAAACACTCTGGGATCATCTCCTATTTTCCACTCATATCTACTCATATTGCGATCAGCAACCCTGAAATCAACCCTTATACTTGTTACTAAAGGAATTGTATCTCTGAATGGCAAGGGAATATCACCTGGCCTCGTCCAATCGGAAACTATAAACTCCGCATTCGTCTCAAACGCCGAATAACACGGATCATAATTTTCACAAGCCGGGTTTTCAATATCCTGACAAAGTTCAGGTTTCTTACAGCTGGCATAAAGGAGCAGGAGGGGGAACAGGAGTGCGAAGATGTTTTTCATACTGGATTGTATTTTGTGAGTTCGTGTTCTTGAAATCGAACACTAAATTCAATGGATATTATTCAAATATACTTCCAGTACACCGCCAAATTTTGGCGGTCAGGGTTTGTTTTTTCAGAAATTCACTTTTTGCCTCCTTTTATCCGAAGTAAATGATCGCCTCCGACGGCTATTTCAAAGTGCAGGTGCACTTCGTCCGTATAATAATAAGTTCCGGCCTCCTTGTCGTAAGATACCGGAAGCCCCATGTCGCGTAATCCTGCGATCAAGCGCTCAATTTTGCGACGGCTGACCTTGAGCCGGGAAGCCAGATCACTGCTTGTTCCTGTCGCTTTTGCTCTGATAAGGTAATCTAAGCGTTCTAATAATTGTAGATCATCTAATACATTCATAGCCTATATCATTATACAAACGGGCATTGTCCGAATGCTTTTGAGTCGGGAAAAATATCCCTTTTCCCTCTGCGAGCAGAGGCAGCTTTGTTGTGTATTGTTCTTTAGTGTTAGAGCAACCTGACTTATCAGCAGGTTTTCACCATTTTTAGCATACCTGATCCTACCGGCGGGTAGTAAGCTGAGGTGGCGTTCAGGTACTTTTATCCGTACATATTTTACAAAAAAAATAATAATTTGGGATAGTTACAAATTCCAGGCGGGGTTTAACAAAAAAACTACGTGCCGATACCGATTACCAGCTTACCCAAAATAGCATGAGACACCTTGAATATCAGAGGTGTCTCATACCTGACTCATAGAAATTGCAAAAAAATCTACCCCTGCACTTCCGAACCCAGGGTAGAAGACAGATATTCCCGGTTCATTCTGGCAATGTTTTCCACCGAAATGCCTTTTGGGCATTCAGCTTCACAGGCTGTAACGTTCGAGCACATGCCGAAGCCTTCCAGGTCCATCTGGTTCACCATGGCCTGCACTCGTTTTTTAGCCTCTACTTTACCCTGTGGCAACAAGGCGAGGTGCGAGATTTTGGCACTCACAAACAACATGGCTGAAGCATTGGGGCAGGCTGCCACGCAAGCACCGCAGCCAATGCAGGCTGCTGCATCAAATGCACGAGAAGCCGTTTCTTTTTCAATGGGAATGGCATTGGCATCCTGTGCCTGGCCTGCATTGACCGAAACATACCCTCCGGCCTGGATAATGCGATCAAAGGCTTCGCGGTCTACCACCAAATCGCGGATGACCGGGAAAGCACGTGCCCGGAAAGGTTCAATCACAATCGTATCGCCATCTTTGAAATGGCGCATGTGCAACTGACAGGTCGTCGTACCGCCCATAGGCCCGTGTGGCTGGCCATTGATGACCATGTTGCAGGTACCACAGATGCCTTCCCGGCAATCGTGTTCAAAAGCAACCGGCGTTTTCCGGTCGTTGATCAGCGACTCGTTGAGTACGTCCAGCATTTCAAGGAAGGACATGTGCTCATTGGCTTCAACAGGGTAGGTCTCTAAGCGGCCTTTATCGTTAGGGCCGCTCTGGCGCCATATTTTGAGTGTAAGTTTCATCGTTTGCATTGCTCTGCTGGATTTTTATTACTTGTAACTTCTTTTGCTGGGGTGCACATCATTGAAGATCAGTGGTTCCTTGTGCAAGGTGGGGTCTTCGCCCCAACCTTTGTACTCCCAGGCTGCTACATAAGCGTAATTGTCGTCATCGCGGTCGGCTTCCCCTTCCGGTGTCTGAAACTCTTCGCGGAAGTGTCCGCCACAGGATTCGTTGCGATTCAGGGCGTCGAGGATCATCAATTCGCCCATTTCCAGGAAATCGGCTACGCGGTGGGCTTTTTCCAGTTCCGGGTTGAATTCGTTGGCCGAACCTGGCACAAACACGTCTTTGTAGAAAGCTTCCCGCAGCTCGCGGATCATCGTCCGCGCTTTGGTCAGCCCTTCCGCAGTCCGCGACATGCCGCAATAATCCCACATGATTTTGCCAAGGCGGCGGTGAAAACTCTCCACCGATTGCGTGCCCTGAACCCCGAGTAAGCTGTCTAAGCGTTCCCGGACTTCCTTTTCAGTTGCGGCAAATTCTTCGCGGTTCGTATCGAATTTTGGCGTGCGGATGTCGTTGGCCAGATAAGTGCCGATTGTGTAAGGCAGTACAAAATATCCGTCGGCCAAACCCTGCATCAGGGCAGAAGCGCCGAGGCGGTTGGCGCCGTGGTCGGAGAAATTGCATTCCCCGGCCGCAAACAACCCCGGAACATTGGTTTCCAGGTTGTAATCAACCCACAGCCCGCCCATGGTGTAGTGCACCGCCGGATAGATTTTCATCGGCATCTTATACGGGTCTTCGCCCGTAATTTTTTCGTACATCTCGAAGAGGTTGCCGTATTTTTCTTTTACAACTTCTTCTCCCAGTTCAATGATTTTAGGCCGTTCCGGGTTGTGGAGGCCCATAGAGTTAGCTTTCGATTTGCCATAGCGCTCAATGGCCGATGCAAAATCGAGGAATACACCCAATCCGGTCGGAACAATGCCCAGCCCTTCGTCGCAGGCAACCTTTGCAGCGCGGGAAGCCACGTCGCGCGGAACTAAGTTTCCGAAAGCCGGATAGCGGCGCTCCAGAAAATAGTCGCGGTCGGTTTCAGCAATATCCGTTGCTTTTTTCCGGCCTTCCCTGATGGCTTGTGCGTCTTCTTTCTTTTTAGGAACCCAAACCCGACCATCGTTGCGGAGGCTTTCCGACATCAGGGTTAGTTTCGACTGGTATTCGCCGTACTGCGGGATACAGGTAGGGTGAATTTGCGTAAAGCAGGGATTTGCCATGTAAGCTCCCCGGCGTACAGCGCGCCACGCGGCAGTGACGTTGCAGTTCATGGCGTTGGTAGACAGGTAAAACACGTTGCCGTAGCCCCCGGTAGCGAGCACAACTGCGTGGGCTCCGAAGCGCTCCAGCTTGCCTGTCACGAGGTTGCGGGCGATGATGCCACGCGCTTTGCCGTCCACAAGCACCACATCAAGCATTTCGTGGCGGTTGTGCATTTCCACACTGCCAAGAGCAATCTGCCGGGAAAGCGATTGATACGCGCCAATCAACAATTGCTGGCCGGTCTGGCCCCTGGCATAGAAAGTGCGGCTCACCTGCACGCCGCCGAAGGAGCGGTTTTCGAGCAGCCCGCCATATTCCCGGGCAAACGGCACGCCCTGTGCTACTGCCTGGTCTATGATGGAGGCACTCACTTCTGCCAGGCGGTAAACGTTGGCTTCGCGTGCCCGGTAGTCGCCTCCTTTGATCGTATCGTAAAAAAGGCGCCAGGTGCTGTCGCCGTCGTTGCGGTAATTTTTCGCAGCGTTGATCCCGCCCTGAGCGGCAATGCTGTGCGCACGACGCGGACTATCGTGAAAGGTAAAGCACTTAACCGCATAGCCCAACTCGCCCAAAGAAGCAGCCGCCGCGGCTCCGGCAAGACCGGTGCCTACTACGATGACTTCAATATTGCGTTTGTTGTTTGGTGCCACAATGGGCATCGTAGACTTGTATTGCGTCCATTTTTCGGTTAATGGCCCGGCAGGTATTTTTCCATCGAGCATCATAGTCCAGCGTTTTTGAAGTACATATAAAGAGGTATGAGCGCAAACAGCGCCGGAATGACTACAGAATAGACCTTCCCAATGATTTTGATCAGCGGCGTATATTTCCGGTGGTTGAGTCCCAACGTCTGGAAGGAACTTTGGAAGCCATGCCAGAGGTGGAAGCCGATTACAACCATTGAGACGACATAAAACACAACAAACCCGGTGTTCATGTACGTTGCTTTCACCACCGTGTAAAGGTCGGCCGCAGCTACACCGTCGTACATTTTACTTTCTAAGGCCCCCATTTTCATTTGCAGCCAAAACTGGTAGAGGTGGATCACCAGAAAAACAAAAATGATGGTGCCGAGCCAGCCCATATTGCTTGCTGCCCGGGCGTTGGTGCCGGTAGCGCGGGTTACCTTAACGGCGTATCCCTGCGGCCCCCGGGCGGCTACATTTTTCCGCCAAAGGATCCAACCCTGTACTGCATGGATGACAATGAAGGCATACAGCCCGTACGAGATGATTTTAATCGGCGTAAATGTGGTCATAAAGAGGGCGTAAAGATTGAACTTTTCCCCTTCGTCGCTGTATAGCAACTGTAAATTCCCAATCAGGTGAACCACTAAAAACAGGATCAAAAACAAGCCGGTGAGGCTCATGATCAGTTTTCGCCCGATGGAGGATGTTAGAAAATTCGTAAACCAATTCATGTTTTTACGTTTTGTTGCAGGTCGAATGTATGGCGCGGCACCAAAATCTGCGGCCTGAAGTATGATGTTCGGGCTTCCTCACTAACTTTGCGCCGCCCAAATTCCGATCGCGTGCAAATCTACCGTAATAAGTGCATTCGGCCAATGGGAGTTCAGCAGAAACTAAAACTCCTGAATTATTTAGAACTAATCAAAACTAATGAGCGATAAAATAACCTTTTCTGCTTTTCTCGAAAAGTTTCCGGAGGTACGGCTGCCCGTCATCCTCAATGATGAAATTCATCACGATTTCAGCCAGCACAACGATCCGTTGCCCTCCCTGATGATCGACCGGTTTATTGCACCGATGGAAGAAGAGCCGATAGACGACCTGACGGAGTTCATCGCTTGCTTTAAAATTCCGGATACAGGGGAGTTTCATGCTGTAGTTTACTGGAAAGCAGCACTCCTGAACTACCAGTATGTGCTGGCAACCTTCACCAAAACAGGCTTACTGGTTGATAAACGCGTCATTGCCGGCTTATTTTCAGACGGAAAAACCCTGACGACCTCCATCGCCACCATAGACGAAGACTGGGTCATCCACGTCGTTTCCGGTCAGTCCGACGCTGCATCCGCACACCTTTACGATGCTTCTCAAAGCAAAATGTACGAATTGGAATTGCTGCCGGAAGGAAAAATCGCAGAGGCATAACGGCAGTTGGCAAAAAACCAGGCGGTAAGCCGGCTGCATGTTCAACTCTTCAAATTTTCAAACTTCTTTAATTCTATTTTTGCCACCACCCCCCGGTGTACTTCATCCGGTCCGTCCGCAAGGCGCAGCATACGCGCATAAGCATACATGGCCGACAGTGGTGTATCGTTGCTCAGCCCCTGGCCGCCATGTAGCTGCATGGCCTGGTCGAGGATGCGGCAAGCCATGGCTGGTGCCACAACTTTGATTTGCGCCACTTCACTCAACGCCCCCATGATGCCCCGCGTGTCGAGCAGCCAGGCCGTTTTCAGTACCAGCAGGCGCGCCATCTCAATGTCCATGCGGGCATTGGCGATGAGATCGCGGTTGCCGCCAAGGTTGAGGAGGGGTTTTCCGAAGGCTACCCGCGACATGCCCCGTTCGATCATGAGTTTGAGCGCACGTTCTGCTGCACCGATCAGCCGCATACAGTGGTGTACCCTGCCAGGTCCCAGGCGGCCCTGCGCAATTTCGAACCCCTTACCCGGCCCTGCAATGATGTTGCTTTTAGGCAGCCGCACATTGGTGAAATGCACCTCGCCGTGCCCGTACGGAGGGTCGAAGGCCCCGAACACCGGCAGCATGCGCGTGATGGTCACCCCCGGCGTGTCCAACGGCACAAGGACCATCGAGTGTTGTTGGTATTTATGCGCGGTGGGGTCAGACAGGCCCATAAAAATGGCTACTTTGCAATTCGGGTGGCCAATGCCCGTGCTCCACCATTTTTTTCCGTTGAGTACAATGTCGTTGCCCGCTTCTGTGATGGTCGCCTGCATGTTGGTGGCATCGCTGGAAGCCACGTCAGGTTCGGTCATGCAAAATGCCGAGCGGATTTCACCGGCCAGCAGCGGGGTTAGCCATTGTTCTTTTTGGGCTTCACTGCCGTATTTCCAGAGGACTTCCATATTGCCTGTGTCCGGGGCGTTGCAGTTGAAAATTTCCGGTGCCAGAAGCGACTGCCCGGTAAGTTCGGCAAGGGGTGCGTATTCGGCATTGCTCAATCCGCTGATTTCCGGTAGGAAAAGGTTCCAGAGTCCTTCAGCGCGGGCTTTTTCCTTCAGCGCTTCAATGCGGGGGTCTAATTGCCAGGTTTTCCAGTCGGCACCGGCTTCGTGAGCGGTCTGGAGGAGTTTGGCTTCCAGGGGAAAGATGTACTCGTCCATAAATTGCTGCATGGTGCGAAGAAGGGCGATGGTTTTAGGTGAGTGGTGGAAGTCCATGGTTGTGTTTTTTGTGATAAAGGTAGGAGATTGGGGGGATATTTCGTTACCTTATGCAGGCAGGTTACCAGCTGTAAAGGCACCCGAAAAAGAAGAAAAAACCGTATCTTTACTTCTTAATTACCAATTATGGTTCATCATTTTTCAGCTAACCTTTTTTGGGATACGGATGAGACCACGCTCGATCTTGAGAAAAACGCCCGATTCATCATTGAGCGGGTGTTATCCCGGGGCCGTTTGAGTGATTGGTTTATCCTGCTCAAATTATATGGCCAGGATCGCATCAAATAGGAGGCCATGAAAATCCGGTATTTAGACAAGGTAACCCTAAACTTTTGCAGTACATTTGGCTACTTGGAAATTTTGATCAAATGAAAAGAGAACAACAATTCATAGACATCGCAATTAAAGAACTGCTCAACCCGGAGCTGGAGGCAACAAAACAGTATTTGGAGGTATGCGAACTTGAATATGAAGAGGGGCAGCCAAAAGTTTCGAGGGTAGCCATAAACCTTGAGGAGCAATCGGCTGACGTATATTTCGCCGTCAAAACAGCAAGATATTATATTGTCGTTCATTTGACAACCGACCCGGAAATTAAAGCTTATTCGGTTTGGGTTGAATCAGGGCACCTGGTTTATTTAACGGCTGTTTCAAATAAATTAACTTTTGATGAACTGGCTTCTTTCATTCGGTTAGCCCCATTGGAGGGTTGGTCAATTGGCGAGCGAAAAAATTTCAAAAATTCAGCAAATGATTTTTCAAGGATAAATTATGACCCCATCAAAAACGAAGCTTACGACCTTGAAGAAAAATTGAACTTACTACTTGATGAATTAGAAAAAGACATTGATGGCGTAGTTGAACTAACGAAAAATGCTTATGCTTATATTTCAGTTTGCAAATACCAATACATAGACGCGAATGCAGGCATTAGTTTAGATATTCAAACCATAAGTCGCTTGAATAAATTGAATTTAGGGCTTGATATTGATACTTATATTGTTGGGAATAGAGTTAAGGAATGATTCATGCAGACGTGTACTCAACTTTTGGAAGTTTAGTACGCGTAAAAAACTCGAAAACCACAAAACCTGCATCATGCTGAAACGGGCTTTAAAAATCACCGGAATTACTTTAGGTTCCTTCATTGGCTTCATTTTGTTGTACCTGGCTGCTGCCTACTGTTTGTCGAGAATTACGGTAAACGACGATGTGGCACCCAAAAACGACGTGACCATTTACATCTTATCCAATGGAGTGCATACCGATATTGTACTCCCCCTCAAGACGGCATTGATAGACTGGAGCCGGTTGGTGAAATTCGAACATACCGAAGGGAAAGACTCTACCGCCCAATTTGTTGCCTTTGGCTGGGGCGACAAAGGCTTTTACTTGGAAACGCCAACGTGGGCAGAGTTGAAGGCCAGTGTTGCATTTAAAGCTGCTTTTGCCCTGAGCACCTCGGCTATACACGCCACGTTTTACAAAGAAATGCAAGAGGGAGAAACCTGCAAGAGCATTAAAATCAGCCATTCAGCGTACCAAAAATTGGTCAATTACATCCGTTCCAGTTTTCAAAAAACAGCTGCCGGCACACTGATGCACATCCCGACCGATGCTACCTATGGAAAGCACGACGCTTTTTATGAAGCAGTTGGGAGCTACAGCATGTTTCATACCTGCAATACCTGGGCCAACAACGGATTAAAAGCCTGCGGGCAAAAAGCAAGCCTGTGGACACCATTTGACACCGGGATTTTTTATCATTATGAATGATCGGCATTGTCTGCTACAGCCTATGGGTAAAATTTAAACGTAAACAAAATGAAACACCTGATTGTCCTGTTCCTGATCAGCTTAAGCTTAAGCTGCAACGCCCAGCAAACCAACAAATTCAATCTGGATTTTGAAACCGGCACGCCAGGTAAACCTCTGCCCGAGGGGTGGATGAAATGGGGCAGTTATTCCCTGGACAAAGACACAGCTGTTGCCCATTCCGGGAAATATGCCGTCTTGATCAATTCGGATGGGCAGCGCGATGAATTTGGAAGCATCGCCTACCGCATTCCAGCCAATTACGAAGGCAGCTTTATTCAGCTCGAAGGATTCATGAAGACGCAGGAGGTTGAGCATGGTTTTGCAGGTTTGTTGTTGCGGGTTGACGACTCCGAGACCGTCCTGGCTTTTGACAACATGGAAAGTCAAAAGGTCCAGGGAACACAGGATTGGGAAAAATACACCATCAGATTGCCATTTCCGGAAGGAGCCGAACAGATATATGTAGCGGGCATTTTGGTAGGGAAAGGGAAAGCTTGGTTTGATGATTTTGTGTTGACCATCGACGGCAAAAACGTGCAAACCCTGGAGGAAAAGAAAGACCAGGTTTTTAAAGCCGATCTGGATAAAACATTCGATAAAGGTTCCGGAATAAAATTTCCCGAACTTACCGAAGGTTTGATCACCAACCTGGAATTGCTGGGCAGAATCTGGGGCTTTTTGAAATACCACCACCCGGAAGCCAGCCAGGGGAATTACAACTGGGATTACGAACTTTTCCGCATACTCCCGAAATATTTGGAGGCTTCAGATCCTTCCAACCGAGACCAGATTTTGTTGAATTGGATAGCGCAATACGGGCCAATTCCTCCGTGTAAAAAGTGTAAAAAAACGGATCGTGATGCCTTTCTGAAACCCGATTTATCCTGGATAAAGGACAGTGGAGTGAGTTCAGCTTTGGCAGCAAAACTCAACGAAGTTTATCAAAACCGGCGTCAGGGAAAACATTTTTATATCCGCATGGCACCAAACGTAGGCAACCCGGAATTTTTGAACGAAAATGCTTACGCCGACATGCCTTATCCCGACGAAGGATTCCGCTTGCTGGCCCTTTACAAATATTGGAATATGATCCAGTATTTTTTCCCGTATAAGCATCTGATGGATAAAAATTGGAACGATGTACTCAAAGCCTACATCCCCATATTCATCCATGCCAAAGACGAACTGGAATACGAACTGGCCGCTGTGCAAATTATTGGCGACATCAAGGATACCCACGCGAATTTATGGAGTGGCAACGATAAAATACAGGAAATAAGAGGACGTTTTTATCCGCCTTTTTACACTCAATTCATTGAAAAAAAATTGGTTGTAACAGACTATTACAATAAGGAACTGGAAACCATTGCCGAACTAAAACTTGGGGATGTGATCACCCACATCAATGGAAAAACGACGGAGAGCATCGTCAGCAGCCTTTGGGAATATTATCCTGCGTCCAATGATGCAGCCAAATTACGGGACATTTCTACAGATCTGTTGCGCTCCAATAACCCGAAAATCAGCATCCAGTATGTTTCTGACGGACAAAAAAAGGAGAAGGATTTACTACTTTATCCCAGAGACAGTCTCCAAATCTACAGGTGGTACAGGAAAGATGACGCCCTGTCTTACAAGCTTTTGGAGGGCAATATCGGGTATATAACGCTGAAATCCATTAAAGATAAAGACATTGCCGGCATCAAAGAATCCTTCAAAAACGCAAAAGGCATCATCATTGACATCCGCAATTACCCCTCTACGTTTGTCCCCTTTTCGTTGGGCTCGTTTTTCGTTTCTGCATCAACGCCATTTGTAAAATTCACAAAAGGGAATCTGGATAATCCAGGTGAGTTTATTTTTACCAAGCCACTTGAAATTCCCAAATCGAACAATTCTTTTCGGGGAAAATTAGTCGTGATTGTCAATGAGTTTTCTCAAAGCCAGGCGGAATATACGGCAATGGCCTTCAGGGCTGGTGACAACACGACCATCATCGGAAGTACGACGGCAGGTGCAGACGGGAATGTTTCCACCATTGTGTTACCCGGCGGCCTCAAAACCATGATTTCAGGTATCGGCGTTTATTACCCGGATGGAAAAGAAACCCAACGACTTGGTATTGTCCCGGATCTGGAAATAAAACCAACGATAGCAGGCATTAAAAATGGAAAGGATGAATTGCTGGAGAGAGCAATTGCCCTGATCTCGGAATGAACAAGCTCCTGTTGATGAGAACAGGAGGCTTGTTTTTAGATAGGTTTTGTACCTTGCGCCCTCTAAAAAGAGCACAATGACCATCATTCAATCCATCATCATTGCCATCATTGAGGGCTTGACAGAGTTTCTTCCCATATCTTCCACCGGCCACATGATCCTGGCTTCCACCATCATGAAAATCCACGAGGACGATTTTGTGAAAACTTTCGAAATTTCGATCCAGTTGGGCGCAATTCTGGCGATTGTACTGATGTATGCAAAACGGTTTTTGCAGGGGATATCTATCTATTTAAAATTGGGATTTGCATTTTTGCCAACAGCAGCTATTGGGTTTCTCGCGTATGATTTCATCAAAACCTATTTGTTCAATTCAACCATTGTTTCGATTTCGCTGATCGTTGGCGGAATCATCCTGATTTTGATTGACAAAAAGGTGGCGGAACAAAAAAGCAGCACCATTGACCTGGAAGGTATTTCCTACAAAAGGGCTTTCTCCATCGGACTCATCCAGTGTTTCTCCATGATTCCCGGCGTTTCCAGGGCTGCTGCAACCATTATTGGGGGCGTCTTTAATGGCCTGGATAAAAAACAAGCTACGGAGTTTTCCTTTTTGCTTGCCGTTCCAACGATGTTTGCCGCAACCGGATATGACTTGTTGAAAACATCCATCAATTTTACGGACCATGAACTGTTTTTATTGGGCTTAGGGCTGGTTATCGCATTTATTACGGCATGGATCGCAGTGAAAATATTTTTGAAGATTGTTGAAAATTATGGATTCAAACATTTTGGGTATTACCGGATTGTTATTGGGGTCCTCTTTTTGATTTTTATTCGAGAAGTCTGATGTATAAAATTTTCCCAATCCTCCTCTTATTTGTCATCAAGCAACCCATTTGGGCACAAAAGGCGCCTTTGGTTGCGAAAAGCACAGATTTTTCGATTGGCGAAACCCTCGAATTTCATTCAACCATTCTGAATGAAAAAAGGGTCGTCAATATTTATTTACCCAATGGTTACCACCCGGATTCTTTAAAAAAATACCCGGTGATTTACCTGTTAGACGGCTCTGTGGATGAAGACTTTATTCACATCTCGGGCCTTGTCCAATTCGGCTCTTTTTCCTGGATCAACATGATTCCTGAAACGATTGTGGTGGGCATTGCCAATGTGGACCGGAAAAGGGATTTCACTTATCCGACCAACAACCAAAAAGATAAAGCAGACTTCCCTACAACCGGTGGTTCTGAAAAATTCATCGCCTTTGTAGAGCAGGAATTGCAGCCCCTAATTGAAAAAACATACAAAACCGGTTCGTCAAAAACCATCATCGGGCAATCTCTTGGAGGGCTTCTGGCAACAGAAATTTTATTCAAAAACCCGAATTTATTTGATCGGTACATCATTGTCAGTCCAAGCTTGTGGTGGGACGATCAATCGTTGCTGAAATACACCCCAAAGGTATTTTCAGCCCCAAAAGCAATTTAT
>JABWAJ010000105.1 GCA_013361075.1 Saprospiraceae bacterium
CTAGCATGGATACGAGTCCCTTTTTTTCATTCACTTTTGCAGGCGGGCATGGAGGCATGGTGAATGCATAAATGCCCAGCAACAATGCAGCCCCGGCACTGATGTACAACTGGAAAGCATTGAGCGTCCAGCCACACATATCCACCATCCACATGGCTGCGATGAAACCAACAGTGCCCCAAACGCGGATGGGCGGAAATGTTTTGACGATGTCAAATCCTTTCTTTTCAAGGATGGTATAAGAAACGGTATTGGCCAGTGCAATTGTTGGCATGTACACCATGGTATTGAGCAGCATAACCAGGTACAGCGTATCATAGTCTGTTATGGTGGAAGCCCAGAGGAGCAGGCAGGCCCCAATGAGGTGACAGGCTCCGAGCAACCGCTCAGCATTGATCCACCGGTCAGCTACAATGCCAAGTAAAGCCGGCATGAACAAAGCCGAAATGCCCATCGTACCATACACCAATCCTACCTGGATACCGGTAAATTTGAGGGTAACGATCATGTACCCGCCAAGCGAGATGAGCCAAGCTCCCCACACAAAGAACTGCAAAAAGCTAAGCACAATAAGACGAAACTTGACATTCATGGCAATGCAGGCGTTTTGTTATTGAAAAACCAAATGTATGTAAATTTTTCGGACAAGAAAGGATATGATTCCCGCTTCATTTTGCAGTGGTAACTGCGTAAAAGCTCTTTACCTCAGAGCGCGTTTGATTTGCCGGACGTGGCGATTAAAATGTGCTTCAAAAAACAACAGCATCTGCAGGAGGGTAATCCGGCCGGCCCGAGGGTGGCGAAAGGCTTCTTTGGCAAAAACCTCGTCGGGTTGAGCTTCCATAAAGGTTCGGATTTCCCTGCGAAGTGCATGCCATTGCTTAAAAACAGCCTCTGGTTCAGAAACAGGTGGCAAATGGTCTTCGTTGATGTACGACGGTGCCTTGAATTTTACCAACGTGACTTTTTGGGTCAGGTTCAGCAACCAGGTTCTAAACGCTGATCCGAAGCCCGCTTTTTTAATGGCACCGGGGTTGCTCAGTTTTTTTCGCAGATAGCCCAAAGAACCGGATTCCGACAAAAGTACATGGTTTACAACCTGCATGGCTGACCACTCATTTGGTGCCGGTTTGCGGTTAAGCTGCTCGGCAGTATAGCCCTTCAGGCTTTGCTCCAGCTTTTCAAGGGCTGCATCCAGTACATTCAATTGGTGCTCAATTCGCCGGTTCATTCGTTTATTTATTTGATAATTAATAAATTACAAGCAAAAATATTTTTTTTGCGACAATTCCAGCACGAAATCATTCAAGATCAACATTTGGCTTTCTAAAAAAGCCGTATTGCCTACCTTTGCAAAAAAACGAAAAATAAAATGATGAAACTAAAATTTGTATTCGTCCTGTCTGTGATGACGACTTGTTTTTGGGCATGTGAATCGGATGAAAGCGGGAGTAATCCCAAACAACTACTGGACGCAGCCCAGGGTGAAGAAGATAAAATGAAGGTTTTGGACAACCTGAGTCTGCAATTGCAGGGCATCTGGCGTTCTGATGACGACAAGAAATCCGAACTGCGCATTCAGGGTGACAAATTTACGTCTGTTTACGACGGCAAAGAAGTTTCCAAAGAGCGACTCATGTGGTACATCCAATGCCCGACCATTTGCAGTCAGGGCCAGGATTCTACCAAGCTGCTGTGTTTTACTCTGGAAAACGAACTCCGGTCGTTGTGTTTCAACCTGGTCAACCTGTCCAAAGAAAAGTTGTCGTATAGCCAGCTTCCCGGCACAGGAAATACTTTGTCCTACACCAAAATAATGGACATCCCCAAGCAGGGAACCCCCGAAGATGTAAAATTAAAATAAACCTACCCCATGATGCTGCGGAACTCTCCAAACCACCTGGCAATGCTTTCGTGGTAATGGTGTTTTGCAAAACCGGGACCATTGTAAATCCGGGCCAAAGTTCTGAAATCCTGTGCAGCCGGTGCCTTTTTTGCCACAACTCCGCGCAGGACAGAACTTTGGCAAAGGAATTTCCCAACATACAGGAGTTGGTCTTCAATCGGGCTGGTGAACATCGCCTTTGCAGAAGGCGCACCAATACCTTTGAAATTGGCTCCCATTATTTGTCCCAGCCCAAAACTCATGGAGCGGTACCGAAGCTCTGATACCTCCGCATTGGGCATTTCGCGGTTCAGTTTTGAAAAAATATGCTGCTCGAACCGGGGGCGAACCACTCCTGCCGTCTCCTGACGGATAACACTCAAGATCCATTCCTGCTGAATGGTCACATTTTTTTCTGCTTTGATGCGCTGAACCGCCACCTGAACAGCCGGGCCGTAACGTTCCCATATTTTTCGGCAGGTAAGGAAAGCATTGCGTTGCAGGCTGTTCAGATGAAAAATGGCTTCTTCAAAGCTCCCGCAATTGACATGTTTGTTTTCAATGGACTGAATGGCGACCTCCAGCATCTTCTCCGCTGTACGTTGATCCAGTTTAACATCCGGAATATTGACAATTTCTGTTTTAGCTGTTTGAAAAGTGCAGGGATAGCCCAAAGCGCTTCTTTTGACGTCAGGATTCAGCCCATGTTCAAACTGAAATTGGGCAACCGCCCGGTTCGTTCCGCGGCCAAAATCTCCATCAATCGAAAAGGCACCTGAAGAAGACGTTGAATAGCCCAGGAATATAAGCAGCCGCTGGATGGCTTTGATGGTATTTTCTCCAGCCGTCTTCCGGTCAAGGGTAACATCCCCCTGCTTGAAGCGCTCCAGATCGAGGCGCCACTGAGGGTCACTGTCTTCAGGCAAAGTAAGGATCTGCTGAATGCGGGGGTCATCTGTGAAAGCAAGCATGGTAATTTGATTTTGTTATTTTTGTAGGCTTTACATTTTGTGCAGGATGCCTTTGGGTGTCCGCTACCGAATGTAAGATCTACAAAAATATAATTTTTTACCATAATCCAATGGAATGAAAATCAATCCGCTTTACCTGGCCTTTTTGCTGATTATTTTAAGCGCAAAACACCTGCAAAGTCAGGTCTCTGCGACCAAACCCGACACGTCCCGACTGAGGGAATTGCGCATCCCCAGCGCCAGTATGCGCAAGGAAATGAATGCGCGGGTATTGCTCCCTGATGCCTATTTCAAAGATCCCGGCTCCCGGTTTCCTGTCGTTTATTTATTGCATGGCTACAGCGGCAATTATGCCAATTGGACAGAACACGTGCCGGAGATCCGTAAATGGGGCAACCTATTGGGGTGCATCATCGCCACACCGGAAGGAGGATACGCCAGTTGGTACTTCGATAGCCCGGTAGATTCCGCATTTCGCTATGAAACGCACGTGGCCAAAGAGGTGGTCAGCTATGTTGACCGGGAATTCCGAACCATTGCATCACGCAAAGGCAGGGCCATTTCCGGTCTGAGTATGGGAGGTCATGGTGCCATGTACCTCGCTTTGCGGCACCCCGAGGTTTTCGGTGCAGCCGGCAGCATGAGCGGCGGAGTAGACCTGCGCCCTTTCCCGGGTAGCTGGGAAATTGCGAAACGCATCGGCAGCCGGCAGGAATTTCCTGAGCGCTGGGAAGCTGCCTCTGTTGTCAATAACCTCCATCTTTGGAATGAAAAAATGCCTGTACAATTCATCATTGACTGTGGCACAGATGATTTTTTCTTCGATGTCAACCGTGCTTTGCATGAAAAAATGCTGGCCTGGAGAATTCCACACGATTTTATTGTTCGGCCCGGTGAGCACAATTTAGCTTATTGGAAAAATGCCGTTTTGTATCAACTGTTATATTTTGAACAGTTTTTTGCAAAGGGATGATTGAATTTCCTATGTTTACCTGTATAAAACGAAAACACTCATGCTGAAATGGATCTCGCTTGCAGGATTGTGCCTGTCGTCTCTGACTGCTTTTGCACAACTTACCCAACCACCCTTTACCCCCGCCCTTGAGCGCATTAAAAGCTACGATCAACGCAAAGCACTGGAGAACAATTCTATTGTCAATACCGTGCCTTTTAGGTCGGCAGGCCCCAGCGTGCAAAGCGGCCGGGTAGTTGATCTGGATGTTTCCCCTGACGATCCCAGCCATTTTTATGTAGCCTATGCGTCAGGCGGTTTGTGGAAAACAGTAAATAACGGCACATCATTCATCCCGCTTTTTGACAAAGAAATGGTCATGACCATCGGCGATATTGCTGTCGACTGGAAAAGGAACATCATCTGGGTGGGGGCAGGCGAAGTCAATTCCAGCCGCTCATCCTACTCCGGAACAGGTTTATTCAGAAGCGACAACGGAGGAAAATCCTGGAAACATCTGGGATTGGGCGAAAGCCACCACATCGGCCGGATCATTTTGCATCCGACCGATCCAAATACGCTTTGGGTAGCTGTATTGGGACACCTCTATTCGCCCAACCAGGAACGCGGCGTATACAAAACTACGGATGGTGGAAAAACATGGAAACGCACGCTGTTTGTGAACGACAATACCGGTGCCGTAGACCTGGTGGTTGATCCCTCCAATCCGAATGTTCTTTACGCCAGCATGTGGGAGCGTTCCAGACGTGCCTGGGATTTTGTCGAATCCGGAAAAGGCTCCGGCATTCACAAAAGTATAGATGGGGGCAATACCTGGACCCTGTTGACGGCTACGGATAAAAGTGGGTTTCCGCATGGAGAAGGCGCCGGACGAATTGGGCTGGCGATCACCAGGGACAAAGGCAAAACGGTGTTGCTGGCAGCCATTGACAACTATTTCCGCCGTCCCAAAGAAGCAGAAGAGGAGCAGGTGCTGACGAAAGACAAGCTGCGCAGCATAAGCAAAGAGGATTTTTTAAAACTGGAAAAATACCTGATCAAAGAATACCTGCAAAGCAATGGCTTTCCACAAAAATATACGGTAGACAAGGTAATTGACATGGTCAGAAAAGAGGAAATCAAGCCCCTTGCCTTAGTTGAATATGTAGAAGATGCCAATTCGCTGCTATTCGACACCCCAGTCATTGGGCTGGAAATCTATCGCTCTGATAATGAAGGTACCACCTGGCAAAAAACACACAAAGGCTACCTCGAAGACGTTTACAATTCATATGGCTATTATTTCGGACAGGTACGCGTAGCCCCCAATAATCCTCAAAAAGTGTACGTCTATGGCGTGCCCGTACTGCGTTCGGAAGATGGGGGCAAAACCTTTAAAAATATCAATGGCGACAATGTACACGTAGATCACCACGACCTCTGGATCAACCCCAAGCGCCCCGGGCACCTCATTCTTGGAAACGACGGAGGCATCAACATTTCATACGACGACGGCGAACACTGGATCAAATGCAATACGCCGCCTGTGGGTCAATTCTATGCCGTTGCCGTGGACATGGCAAAACCCTACAACATTTACGGCGGCTTACAGGACAATGGGGTTTGGAAAGGGCCGGCCAACTACGAAGCGAGTACCGAATGGCACGGTACCGGTCATTATCCATTTGAGGAACTCCTTGGCGGCGACGGCATGCAGGTAGCTGTAGATACCCGCGACAATGAGACCATTTATACCGGGTTTCAGTTTGGAAATTACTTCCGGATCAATAAAAAATCAGGCGAATTCAAACGCATTTCGCCCAAACAAGACCTTGGAGAGCGCCCGCTCCGCTGGAACTGGCAGGCACCGATCCATTTGTCTGTTCACAATCAGGACATCCTCTACATGGGTTCCAACAAGCTCCACCGCTCTTTCAACAAAGGTGATGAGTTCTCCGATATTTCCGGCGACCTCACTTCCGGCGGGCGCAAAGGCGACGTGGCTTATGCTACTTTGGCCAGCATTCACGAGTCGCCCATGCGTTTTGGCCTGATTTATACCGGATCGGACGATGGACTGGTTCACGTGACCCGCGATGGCGGCTTTAGTTGGAAAAACATCTCGTCAGGACTTCCGGAACTCATGTGGGTAAGCCGGGTACAGGCATCCAAATTTGAAGAAGGACGGGTTTATGTGTCACTCAACGGCTATCGGTGGGATAATTTTGACCCTATGCTTTACGTCTCCGAAAATTATGGAGAGACCTGGACCCGTATTGGATCTAACCTTCCATTGGAACCCATCAATGTGGTGCGCGAAGACCCGGAAAACCCTGATTTGCTATACGTTGGTACCGACCACGGTTTGTACATTTCACTCAATCGGGGCAAAGACTTCATGCGCATGCACAACGAAATGCCGGATGTATCTGTACACGATCTCGTCATCCACCCACGTGAACGGGAAGCACTCATTGGTACACATGGCCGTTCGCTGTACATTGCCCGGGTAAAAGAATTGCAGCAATTGCGCGATACCGTTTTAGCAAAGCCGGTTTTTGCCTTTGAAGTTGATAAAATGCGGGCAGGGCGCTGGGGCAACAATACCTCCTGGTTCAAAAGCGATCCGCCTCAATTGGATATCCCGGTTTATGCCAATGCTGCCGGCAAAGCCAAACTAACGCTCCAAACAGAAAAAGGCCTCACCCTGCACGAGTGGGAAACCGATTGCCGCAAAGGGCTCAATTACCTCTCCTATGACCTGACCATCAGCGGCCAAAATCGCGAAGAATACAACAAATGGTTGAATGAAAAAACCAAACCGGGCGAACGGCAGGTGAACGTAAAACCAGCTAAAGATGGGAAGACCTATCTGGCAAAGGGAGCGTATAAAGTGCTGATAGACCTGAATGGAGCAAAAGCAGAAACGAAGGTTGTATTGGAATAGAGGGAAGGGGGGGATTGGTTATTGGGGGTTGGTGGGATGCGATTGGGGGATGCCTTCATTTTAAAGGCAGGTTTTTATCGCTAAAAAGCAATTGGTAGTCAGTGATCTGGCCACTATTTTTCCGGGCATTGAAAAAACGCCAGAAACGACATGAGACACCCCGAAGATTCGGAGTGTCTCACGTTTTCTTTTCAACCTTTCGGCACCAGTAACCAGTAACCAAGCCCTCCTACTTCACGCTCAAGTGGCGAATTGTGAAGTAGAAGATGGCTGCAAACCCAATGAACAACATCAGGTGGAAGATGACGAAAGTTGTATTTTGAAGGATAAAAATACCACTGATCACCGCGCCGAAGAAATAAACGGCCATGACGCCTTCGAGTATGGTCAGCCATGAAAGTTTACCACTCAGGTAATTGCCTTTGGAGAAACTATCCTTGATGGTCTGGATATTAAATTTCGGCGTGCGCACGAACGGCGACTTTTTACCCCGGTAGCCTTCAATAACCGCAATGGTGTTGTGGAGGGACAAGCCCATAGACAAGGCCAGGAAAAGCGGAAACAGCAGGATAAATTTAAATACCGAACGCAAAAAACTCTCGTCTTTGTTGTGTGCAGCCTGTACATTGGCGACGTAATAGACGGCAATGATCGACAACAAACCAATGAGGAAGTATGCAAAGAAATTTTTGCTGAAGCCCTGTTCAATCAGGTCTCCCAGGAAAAACAGCAGTGGTACGCTGAATACGCCTGTGACAAACACAAAAACGAATACGGTGCTTGACAACAGGTGCATGGTCGTGTGAATTTTCTGGTACAGGCTCAGGTCAGATTTCCAAACCGTTGGCAACATTTTTTTCGCTGTTTCTGCGCCACCTTTCATCCACCGGAACTGCTGCGATTTGAGGCTGTTCATTTCAGCCGGTAATTCAGCCGGAGAACCGATGCCTTCCAAAAACTTAATTTTCCAGCCTTTCAGCTGTGCACGGATACTCAGGTCGAAATCTTCAGTCAACGTATCAGCTTCCCATCCGCCTGCATCTTCAATGGTTTTGCGGCGCCAAACGCCGGCAGTTCCGTTAAACTGGAGCATGTGGTTGCCCTGCATGCGTCCGCTTTGCTCCACGGTGAAATGCACATTGAGCTGAAGTGCCTGAAGTTTTGTGATGAGAGAATAGTTTTCGTTGATGTGCTCCCAACGAGTTTGAACCACACCAATTTTTTCATCGCGGAAATGTGGAATGGTTTTTTTCAGAAAATCACGGCGAGGCAGGAAGTCGGCATCGAAAATGGCAATAAACTCGCCTTTTGCTGTAGCCATACCATCTTTAAGTGCACCGGCTTTGTAGCCTTTGCGTTCTTTCCGCAATACTTGTTCGATGTTGAAGCCTTTTGCCTTATAGGCTTCAACTTTTTTCCGGACGATTTCCAGCGTTTCGTCGTTGGAGTCGTCGAGAATGTGGATCTCAAAACGATCACGCGGGTAGTCAAATTCAGCAACGGCATCAATGAGTCGCTCGATAACATACATTTCGTTGTAGATCGGCAACTGCACTGTAACGAAGGGATACGTTCCTTTTTCTTCTGATTCATTGGTTTCGCGATTGGAGACGCCGAATCCAGCCAGCGCTGATTCCAGCATTTGCTCCTGAATCGGGGCAATGGGTGAATCCTCCGTTGCGCCCAGGCGCTTACCTTTTTTGTAGTGGTAAAGGAGGTTGAACTGCATCACACAATACACCGTAATGTAAAGGAGTGCAACTGTGTAAATGGCTAAAACCGTATAGGCAACTGCAGCCATAATGAGGTACTTTTTAAAATTGGTTTAGAAAAAATAAAAACCACTCGTAACATCAACGCTTGTCCGGTAATTTACAAACAAGCACTTATGACGGAAAACCGTCGCAAAGGACACGCAAAATTAGACAAAAAACACAATGTCTGTAAAAAGCTTTTCAAACAACTACATTTTCCTATTGCCTTTATTTTCAGGCATTCAGGTCGCCTGGTATCAAACGCTTTAGAAAAACGCTGCTTTTAATCCACGAAACAATCACAAGGGCAAATTTCGTTTCTCACGAAGTCTGAAAATCCAAACGTCCTGTCGTTCAGGGCAGCGGAGATAAATGCTGAAATTTTTTCCTGATTTCCGAAATCCTGCCTTCAAAAAAAGCGCCGGATGATCACAGGTACTTAAAAATGGTCCAAAGTATTTTATGCCCCGCCATTAAGGTACCGGAAAATGTGCCGGAAACCTTTGAAATTCCGATACGTTGCCGGTAACTCACCGGGATTTCCATACAACGGTATTTTTTCTGTGCAGCTTTTACCTGCATTTCTACTGTCCATCCAAAATCAGGATCTTCCATTTTTAGTTCCAGCAACCGGCTAAATTTTATGGCCCTGAATGGCCCAAGGTCGGTAAAATGGTAGCTGTAAAAAAGCCGGATGAGATTGGTAGCCAGCCAATTGCCAAAAATTTGTTGCGGAAGCATGGCACCTCGCTCCATATTGCCCAGGGCACGGGAGCCGATGACCATGTCCATGCCGTCTTCCAAAATTGGCTTTACCAGCAACGGTAATTCTTCAGGATGATCCGAATAATCTCCGTCTAAAAAAATTACGATATCCGGCCATTCCGATTCCGGACGATTCCGAATGTGTTCAATGCCCCTCAAACAGGCACTGCCATAGCCTTTGCGATTTTCATTCAGCACTGTAGCGCCTGATTGTTTCGCAATTTCTGCTGTATTGTCGGTACTTGCATTGTTGCAGACCAGCACTTCACGTATCCAGCCTTTCGGAATATCGGTCAGAACGAGGCCAATGGAAGATTCTTCGTTAAAAGCAGGAATGATGATGTCTATGACCGGTAACTCCAAGGTAACTTTCAGTTTAATCAAACATGCAACACCTCAACACAGAGGCGGGTTGCATCCTAATCATAATTCTCCCCGCAAAAATAGGTAAAAGCAATCATCTCATTTGTCGCAACCAGGATAAACCTGCCAAAGATCATGACTCAGGCTTCAAAAAGTTATTGCCAGTTCAATCTGCCCCATGTTTACTTCAGGGTGACGACAATCCCATCAGAAATATTGTTGTTGCGGAGCCCATCCAGCTCTTGCTGAGCACTGGTCTTGTCTGAAAAAGTGGCGGAGGTTACTTTGTAAAACAAGCCATTGGGCGTATTCATTTCCCGGACTACTGCACCTGAAGCACCTTGCCTGCGCAGGGAATCGGCATGCCGGCTCGCATTGTCATAGTCGCGGTAAGAACCAAACTGAATGATGTATTGGCCCCCGGCAACTCCTTTAGCCGTCAAGTTATTGGTTTGCACCTGCCTTTGAGGTGTCTTTGCCACCACCTCGGTTTGCGCATATTGCGTGTTTTGGTAGGCAGCAGGTTGTTGGCGGGAGGTATAATTACTGCTGTTGCTGCGGGTTCCGGTTGAAGTCAGGGATGAATTGCGGTCGTCGAAGCCCTTGGCGGTCAGCCCGGAATCGTAACTCCGCGGTTGCTCATTGTCATAGCGGGAAGCCGCCACAGGAATCCCCGGCGTTTGGTCAGAGTAACCTACTACTTCCGAACGCACCCGCACTTTGCCCAATTTCAGCATATCCATCTGAATGGCTGCTGCTTTCGACAACAATACGATACAACCTTCAGCGCGTGGGCCCCGGTCGGTTACCCGCACCGTGACAGAGGCCCCGTTGTCTATCCGGGTTATTTTGAGCATTGTACCCAATGGGTGAGTATTGTGAGCACAAGACATCTTATTCATGTCATAAACTTCTCCTAACGAAGTCGGTTCGCCGTGCAGGTAATCTGCGTAATAAATTGCCATGCCCGTTTCGCCCGTTTGCTCCTGTTTCAAAGCTGGCCGGCGGCCATTTTCATAAAATTGAAAGGTTTGTGCCGTTAAACAATTGGCGAAGAACATCAACAATAAGAAAGCATAAGCGTGTTTCATGGTATTACTTTTTTATCCCCGGACGAATTTGTTTGAGCCGTAGGTAGACGTGAAGTGCTCAAAAACGTCACACAATTGATTGAATTATAGAACAAAGATAGGAGGGAAAATGGAGAATTGTGACATTTTTTATCACAAAAATCACTTTTTTGTTTAAAAATCAAAAAACAACCAACAATCTTATTGAAAAGCCCGGTTGGCGTCAAAATTATTGCGTTGGTAAGGCAATTTAATAAAATCAAGGGTGCCGGGTTTCACCTGAATGTAAAAAGAATAAGTGCCCCGGTCTGGTGCCCAAGTCATGCCCATTTCCCAACAATGCAGGTCGCGGCTGAAACCCAGATACGGGTAGGTAGTCGTTTTGTTTTTAAAATCATAGCCGATACCCCCGATGTTGATGTTCCAGTTTCGGGTAAGTTGGATGCTGCCTTGTAAATTCAGAGAATGATGTGCTACGGTAAAAGAATCCCGGCCACTTGGCATGCGCCGCCAGTCGAGTTGCAGGTTGTGGCTGATGCTGAAATTTTCAAACAGACTCAAAAAATCGGTCTCCTCTACCCTACCCCTTTGTTGAGGTTCCGCACGCAGGTCTTCCACGACTTCCTCTTCTTTTCCCTGAAAAATAGACCGGATTTTTCCTACGGTAAGGCCGCTCGTAAAACTGGCACCGGCACTTACAAACTCCAGCGGTCTTCCTTTTTCATTCCAGGCCAGCCGATTGACCCGCCTGAGCACACCCTTTGCATCCACTACGCTGATATAAGGATCGAGGATCCCGCGAATGCTGATCGTAGTAACTCCTTTAAAAAACCGCGCCGTACCGCCGATGTTCACTAAGCTCCATTTCAGGGAGTCGGCTGCAAAATTGTAATTCCCGCTAAGGATAATGTTGTCAAACAGTTTTAATTTTTGTTCGGACGAATCTTTTTTGGAATAATACTTTGCCTCAAAAATGTTGTTAATCGTATAAGTGATGCCCATCTGCCTGCCACTGTTGGGGGGACCGCCAAATATTCCCTGTTGGAAAATCGAATACTGGTCGAATTCGGTCGGATCTTGTGGATCGGCTACATCCCGGAAATAACCAAGTGCGGGATTTAGATAATTGGGCGAAAAATTGAACGAAATGGTAGGTTTGATCACATGCCGCACTCCCCGGAGCCAGCCTTTCCTGAATTTGAGGGTTCCGAAAATTTGCGTATTCAGACTTACCCCCGCCGAGAAGGTTCGAAAAGCTTCAAATCCGGTAATAAACGTGTCCATTACCTGGCCAAAAGACAGGGTATCAAAATAGGCAGGGCCCTGAGCAGGATAAATGGTGTCAATATCAAGTCCCGGAATAAAATTCCGCCGCAGTGAGCGGAAATACCAGACTTCCCGATAAGAAACACTGGGGTTGAGACTAAAGTATTTCAAAATTTTAAAAGAGGTGCCCGATGTCACATTCTGCTGCATGCCATACTGGGCATTTTTCAACGTTTCGTTGGAAAAAAAGGCCGTATCCTGGCCACTCACCCGGTTGCGGGCTTCTGTGGTATAGCGCAGGGTGATGTCTTCATACCAACGCTTCGGGCCACTGCGTTTTTCGCTCCGGAATGGATACAGCGTCTGGGTTTGGAACTGAATCACAGGCAGCGATACGTTGACTAGTCCCGTCTGCCGGTTTTGGTCATGACTCAGCGAAATGGTAAGCGACAAGGGTTTGTCCTGCCAGATTTTACTGAAACTAAAATTAGAATTCAGGGTATTGTTTAGTACGTTGTAGG
>JABWAJ010000106.1 GCA_013361075.1 Saprospiraceae bacterium
AAAAGCGCTGCGTATTGACAGTCAAAGGTTTGGCTAAAGGAAAGTACGCCGTTCAACTGTATCACGACGAAAATGGCAATGGTAAAATGGACTTCAACCTGCTGGGAATCCCCAAAGAAGGTTATGGTTTTTCCAATGATGCCCGGGGCTTCATGAGCGAACCGGCTTTTGAGAAACAGCTCTTTTCCCTCGATCAGGACCGCACCATTCAAATCCGGCTTTCTTATTGACCAGAAAAAAAATGCTGCGGAGAAAATTTGTGGATAGAAATGTCGTTTTTATCTTTGATGTTACTTTTTGAGTAGTTTTATTACTCGATAAATGATTGAAATTTTAATATCCTCCAAAACGCGGATCAAACTATTGATGAAATTTTTTCTCAATAGCAATGCCACAGCTTACCTCCGAAGCCTGGAAAGCGAGTTTGGAGAATCGTCTAATGCCATTCGACTCGAACTCAACCGCTTTGAAGAAGCCGGTATGCTCGTGTCGCGATTGGACGGCAACAAAAAAATCTTTCAGGCCAATACCCGTCACCCCCTTTTCAAAGAAGTACACAATATCCTCCTGAAACAAATTGGCCTGGATCAGGTAATCGAAAACGTGATTGAACGCCTGGGCGAAGTGAACCGCGTTTATGTCATCGGGGAATTCTCCAAAGGCCTTGACAGTCAGGTCATTGATCTGGTTTTTATTGGCAACATTGACATCAACTACCTGGTGCACCTCATTGAAAAGGCAGAAGCTCTGATTAAACGCAAAATACGCTACCTGATCTATACGGAGCAGGAATTTGAAAACCTCACCAACTGGGAACTGACAAAACCTACGCCATTGCTACTATGGGCTAAGGATTAATTTTATATGCTGAATTTGCCGATTGCAACCAATAACCGACATACAAACAGTTGATGTAGCCATCGTGGGCGCCGGAATCGTTGGACTGGCGACAGCGTTCCAGCTCAGCGTTCGCAAGCCCGACCTTCGCATTGTTGTGATAGACAAAGAAGACGGGGTTGCGCGGCATCAAACAGGGCATAACAGTGGGGTCATTCACTCCGGCATCTATTATACACCGGGGGGCTCAAAAGCTGAATATTGCCGGAAAGGCTACCGCATGTTGCTCGATTTTTGTGAACGGTATGAGGTTCCTTTTGACATTTGCGGCAAAGTCATTGTTGCAGTCAACGGCTCTGAGCAAATCCGGCTCGACCACATTTATCAGCGTGGCGTGGCCAACGGATTAACGGGCATCCGAAAAATTAACCGTGCTGAACTGGCGGAAATTGAACCCCATGTCAAAGGCGTTGAAGCCATCTGGGTACCGCAGGCGGGCATTACCGACTACAATCTGGTGGCCAGAAAATACCTCGAACTGGTAACTGATCAGGGCGGACAGGCTTTGTTTGGAGCAAAAGTGCTCGACATTCGCCCGGACAATAACCAAATGCTGATTCTTACAGAACGCGGGCACGTGCGGTCTAAACTCGTAATCAATTGTGCCGGATTGTATTCCGACCGGGTAGCCAAAATGACCATTCCGCGCCTCGCTTTGAAAATACTGCCTTTCCGGGGAGAATACTACAAACTGCGACCGGAAAAAGAATATCTCATTCGCAATCTCGTTTATCCGGTACCCAATCCGAACTTCCCCTTTTTGGGCGTGCATTTTACCCGCATGATCCACGGGGGAATCGAAGCTGGCCCTAATGCGGTGCTCGCATTCAAACGGGAGGGGTATAGCCGCTGGCAGATTGACTTTCCGGAACTCTGGGAAACACTGGCCTATTCCGGATTCCGGCACCTGGCTCAAAAGCACTGGCAGGATGGCCTGTATGAATTGCAGCGCTCCTTTTCGAAAAAAGCGTTTGTAAAAGCCTTGCAAGGCCTGTTGCCGGAGTTGACTGAAAACGACGTCCAGCGGGGTGGGGCAGGTGTACGGGCAATGGCCTGCGATGTGGAAGGCAATCTTGCCGACGACTTTTTGATATACGAACAGGCCGGGGTTATTAATGTTTGCAATGCGCCTTCGCCTGCCGCTACGGCTTCTTTAGCCATTGGCGAAACAGTCGCAATTAAGGCGTTGCAACAGCTTGACTCTTGATGGTTTGTTGTAAGTTTGCGCCGCTTTGAAAAACAATCCGGCAGAACATAAAAATAACTAAGCATGGCAACTGCACTACGCAACATACAAATGGTGGATCTGAACAACCAATACAACCGCATCAAAACCGAAGTGGATGCAGCTGTACTGGACGTTATTGGCTCTGCTGCATTCATCAACGGGCCTGCGGTAAAATCCTTTCAGGCCAATCTGGAAAATTACCTCGGGGCGAAACACGTGATCCCCTGTGCGAATGGAACAGATGCGCTCCAGATTGCCATGATGGCAGCTGACCTTCAACCCGGCGACGAAGTCATTGTACCCGCATTTACTTATGTGGCTACTGCTGAAGTCATCGCTCTGCTGCGTTTGCGCCCGGTGATGGTGGACGTCGACCCGCATACCTTCAACGTTACAGCGGAAATTATTGAACAAGCCATTACCCCGCAAACCAAAGCCATTGTGCCGGTCAACCTTTTCGGCCAAAGCTGCGACATGGAACCCATCATGGAAGTGGCTCAGCGACACAACCTTATTGTGATTGAGGACAATGCACAAGCCATAGGTGCCGACTATACCTTCCGAGATGGGCATACCCAAAAAACCGGAACCATCGGCCATATTGGATGCACCTCATTTTATCCTTCAAAAAACCTCGGCTGCTATGGCGACGGCGGTGCTTTGTACACCAACGACGACGCCCTGGCTGAAAAATGCCGGATGATTGCCAATCATGGCCAAACCAAGCGCTATTACCACGATCTGGTAGGCGTCAATTCACGCCTCGATTCGATTCAGGCGGTTATCCTTGACATCAAACTCCGGCATTTGGATGCCTACGCCGCTGCCCGTCAGGCTGCCGCTGCCTTTTACGACCAGGCTTTCAGCAATTTGTCGTTCCTGGATATTCCGGCACGACAACCCAATTCTTCGCATGTTTTTCACCAATATACCCTTGTGGTAAAAGACGGCAGGAGAGATGCCTTGCAGGCGCACCTGCAGACATTGGGTATTCCAACCATGATTTATTATCCGGTTCCACTGTATGCTCAAAAAGCTTACAGCGACGCGATGACGCATAAAATTGATTTTTTGCCCGTTACAGATGCTTTGTGCAAAAGTGTCTTGTCGTTGCCCATGCACACAGAGCTGGATGAAGACACCCTGGCGTACATTTGTGAAGGGGTGAGGTCATCCTCCGCTAATGGAATGTGATTGAACTGATTATTAATAACGAAAAAAGAATCTTGGATAGCGAACAAGAAACTTCAAACAATACACCACCCATTCCTCCTTCAAGCTCTCTGAGCAATAGCCAAAAGGAGGGCAGGGCACTGTACTACCACCACGAAACCGCCATCATAGACGAAGGTGCAACAATTGGAGAAGGCTCCAAAATCTGGCACTTTTCGCACATCATGCCTGGGGCGAAGTTGGGCAAGGGGTGCAATATTGGACAAAACGTGTTTGTTGCCAATGGAGTGGTGTTGGGAAATAACGTCAAGGTGCAAAACAATGTCTCGATTTATGAAGGCGTTACTTGCGACGACGATGTTTTTTTGGGGCCTTCCATGGTGTTTACGAATGTGATGAACCCGCGGAGTGCAGTGGTCCGGAAAAATGAATACCGCAAAACCCATGTAGGCAAAGGGGCGACCATCGGTGCGAATGCGACCATCGTTTGCGGGAATGACATCGGGGCTTATGCGTTTATCGGCGCCGGGGCTGTCGTGACCAAAGCCGTTGCTGACTTTGCCCTGGTAACCGGAAATCCGGCCCGGCAAACCGGATGGATGAGCAGATTTGGCCACCGCCTTCACTTTGATGCGACAAACCAGGCGGTTTGTCCGGAAAGCGGGGTAATCTATGAGTTGACCGACAACTACGTGCGGGAATGCATACAGGATAACAATTGAGAAAACAAAGCATGCGCAACAATCACGCGCCGGGTTTGAAGAAATGAAATAAGCCAGATCATCGTGTTCCAGAAACTGATTCAAAAAGAAAAAAAACTCTCGGTCATTGGCCTGGGGTATGTGGGGTTGCCCCTGGCGCTCGAATTTGCCAAAAAATTCAGCGTGATCGGGTTCGACATCAACCCGCACAGGATTGAGCTGATGAAGCAAGGTATAGATCCTTCCAAAGAACTGGAAGACCTGGCTTTTGAAAATAAAGACATCGAATTTACGGCGGATGCTGATGTCCTCCGATCGGCGCATTTCCACATAGTAGCAGTACCTACGCCCATCGATGAGCACAAAAATCCGGATCTCCGCCCCTTACTCCGCGCTTCTGAAACAGTAGGAAAAATCCTGAAAAAAGGCGATTACGTTATTTTTGAATCTACAGTGTATCCTGGCTGTACGGAAGAAGACTGCGTCCCTATTCTGGAGCGGTTATCCGGCCTTAAACTCGGGGAAGATTTCAAAATCGGCTATTCGCCAGAGCGCATCAACCCCGGCGACCGGGAACATACGGTTGACAAAATCTTAAAGGTCGTTTCCGGCAGCGACGCTGAAGCACTGGAAGAAATTGCCGCCGTTTATGAGACCATTATCAAAGCTGGCGTCTATAAAGCTGCGTCGGTAAAAGTAGCTGAGGCTGCAAAAGTGATTGAAAACACCCAACGCGACCTCAACATTGCTTTTATGAACGAATTGGCACTCATTTTTGACCGCATGGGCATAGATACGCAGGAAGTTCTGGAAGCAGCCGGTACTAAATGGAATTTTCTGAAATTTTCACCCGGCTTGGTCGGAGGTCACTGCATTGGCGTTGACCCGTATTACCTGCTGCACAAGTCCAAAGAACTGGGCTACAACCCGCAGGTCATCAACAGCGGCCGCCGCATCAACGACGATATGCCTGCGTTCATTGCCAAACGCCTGGTTCAACTCCTTATTCAATTGGGCAAAAACCCCCGACATGCAAAAGTGCTTGTCATGGGGTTCACTTTTAAGGAAGATGTGTCCGACATCCGCAATTCAAAAGTGGCGGATCTGGTGAAAGAATTGATGCAATTTTCTGTCAACGTCCACATCACCGACCCCTACGCGTCTGCCAATGAAGTTGCCCATGAATACAACCTGACCCTGATTGACCAGATTTCTACCGAATACGACGCTGTTGTGGTCGCTGTGGCTCACCGGCAATACCGGACCCTGTCACAGGATTATTTCAGAAGCATCATGAACGGTGCCCCGGTTTTGTTCGATTTAAAAGGGATTTATCCCCGGACAGATCCCGAAATGATTTATTGGAGATTGTAGGGGGGATTGGTTATTGGTTACTGGTTATTGGTTATTGGGGATTGGTTACTGGTTATTGGTTACTGGTTACTGGTAGGTTGGGAAAAGGATAATGGGTTTCCTTGCCTGATAATCGAAGACCCTCCCGGGAATGAACAGCTTCGGCTCGGCTTCGGCTCCGCTCAGCCGGCAACTCGGCGAACGAACAACGAACAACAAACAACAAACAACGAACAACAAACAACGAACAACAAACAACGAACAACAAACAACAAACAACAAACAACAAACAACAAACAACAAACAACAAACAAAACCCATGTCTGCAACGCAAATACATACCACCAACCAACTTGACGAGCAGGAAGCCCGTTGGTTTGCGGTATATACGGCTTACAAGCGGGAAAAATTAGTCAGCAAACGGCTGGCAGACCGCTCCATTGAGGCCTATTTGCCCTTGCTGGAATATACCCGGCGCTACGAGCGCAAAGTACGCAGCGTTGAACTCCCCCTGATCAGTGGATACATTTTTGTGAAAATTACCCGAAAAGAATACGTACCCGTGCTGGAGACGCCGGACGTGGTGAATTTCGTCAAATTTGCCAGAAACCTCATCGCCATCCCTGAGTCAGAAATCAAAATCATCCAGCGCATCGTCGGGGAAGTGAGTGATGTTGAGGTACGGACCAATGAATTTTGCGAAGGCGATGAAGTGGAAATCATCGGGGGTAAACTGACCGGTTTGCGCGGCAAATTGCTCGAAGGCCAGGAAAACAAGAACCTGCTGATAGAACTGACCCACACCGGGTTGTCGCTGCGGATGTACATCGCTCCGGGGTTGTTGATGAAGGTCCAACCCTCCGGTTTGGGAAGAAGGTGAGCCCACCCCCTGAAAAGGAGTGGATACGGGGTGAAAAATGCTTGGGGAGGCCGGTTTTATCGGCACCCGGGATCAAAAATATGACTGTTTATTTTAAAAACAGCTCCAAAGCCTTCTCAGGCTGTCTGAGCGTGGCGAAAAAAGGAGTTGAGGTTTCATCACACGGCGCACCATACAGCGCCATACCAGCGATAAGTCCCTGCGACATATCGGCGGCGAAGCCATTTTTATTGACTTACAATGGTCATTTTAGGCCCCTGATTTTGAATTTCAGTCACAAAACAACGCACCCTTTTTGAAAAACTTCGCACTCATTGGCGCTGGCGGATTTGTAGCACCCCGGCACATGCGCGCCATCCAGGAAACGGGGAATCAGCTTCTGGCGGCAATGGACCGAACCGATTCGGTCGGCGTGATGGACAGTTATTTCCCCAATGCCGATTTTTTCACCGAATTTGAGCGCTTTGACCGCCACATCGAAAAGCTGAAGCGCAGCGGTACTCCCATTGACTATGTATCAGTGTGCTCGCCCAATTACCTCCACGATGCACACATCCGGTTTGGGTTGCGCCTCGGTGCGGATGTCATTTGCGAAAAACCCTTGGTGCTGAATCCATGGAATGTTGACGCTTTGCGCGAAATAGAAGCCGAAACCGGCAAACGGGTATATACCATCCTGCAACTCCGGCTGCACCCGGTGATTGCCAACCTGAAAAAACAGGTGGAAGCAGGTCCGGCTGATAAAATATACGATGTGGATTTGTCCTATATTACCTCCCGGGGCAAGTGGTATTACACCAGTTGGAAAGGCGATCTCAGCAAATCCGGGGGCATTGCTACCAATATTGGCGTCCACTTTTTCGACATGCTGCAATGGGTATTCGGACCGGTGCAGGAAAACGTGGTTCACGTACACACCCACGACCGCGCTGCCGGATTCCTGCTGCTTGGGAAAGCCCGGGTGCGCTGGTTCCTCAGCATCAATGCCGACACCCTTCCGGAGGAGGTGAAATCGGCCGGTGGGCGCACCTTCCGCTCTATAACGGTAGACGGAAATTCTGTAGAATTCAGCGAAGGCTTCACTGACCTCCACACCCTCAGCTACCGCGATATCCTCAGCGGAAATGGTTTTGGGCTCGAAGCCGCAGCACCTGCCGTTCAGATTGTACATGAAATTCGCGAAAAAACGCCGGCCGGCCTGCACGGAGCATACCATCCTATGGCCATGTTGCCCCTGAGCGAACATCCATTTAAAAACACGAAATGAAAATTCTGATAACCGGATCGGCAGGCTTCATCGGCTTCCACCTGGCCAATCGCCTGGCAGCGCGTGGTGAGGAAGTGGTCGGTATAGACATCCTCAACGATTATTACGACGTAAACCTGAAACTCAACCGCTTGCGCGAAGCCGGGTTTGAGGCGATGGATTTTCAATACAATACCCCCGCTGTCAGTGGCAAATATCCCAATTATCGTTTTGTGAAACTGGCACTGGAAGACCACGAAGCCCTCCACGCCCTGTTGGAACGGGAACGGTTTGACGCCGTGTGCAACCTGGCCGCGCAGGCCGGCGTGCGCTACAGCATTACCAACCCGAGGGCATATATAGACAGCAATATCGTCGGATTTGCGAACCTGATTGAGGCTTGCCGCCACACCGGCGTCCGGCATTTGGCCTATGCCAGCAGCTCAAGTGTTTACGGACTTAACGAAAACATGCCGTTTTCTACCTCCGACAACGTGGACCACCCCATTTCTCTCTACGCGGCCAGCAAAAAAAGCAACGAATTGATGGCACATACGTATAGCCATTTGTTCGGATTGCCCACAACCGGCCTGCGCTTTTTTACAGTGTACGGCCCCTGGGGGCGACCCGATATGGCTTTGTTCCTGTTTACGAAAGCCATACTCGAAAATCAGCCCATTCAGGTGTACAATCATGGCGATATGGTGCGCGATTTTACTTATATTGACGACATTGTGGAAGGCGTGGTGCGCGTGCTGGATCACCCCCCGGCGGGCAATCCTGACTGGAGTGGCAAAGCCCCAAATCCTGCCAGTTCCAAAGCGCCGTATAAAATTTACAACATCGGCAACAACAATCCCATCCGGTTGTTGGATTTTGTCAGCGCTATTGAGCAAAACTTAGGCAAAACGGCAAAAAAGGAATTTTTGCCCATGCAACCCGGCGATGTGGCAGCAACGTATGCAGAAGTCTCTGACTTAGTGCGCGACCTGGGTTATAAACCCGAAACGATGGTAAAAGAAGGTATTGCCGCTTTTGTCAAGTGGTACCGGGAATATTATAAAAATTGATCAATGCTAAGCTTCCTCAGAAAAAAACACACCCTTGCCACCGATTATTCCGGTATCCTCAACGATATCCATGCTCATCTTATCCCCGGCATTGACGACGGCCCGAAAGAAATGGAAGAATCCCTGCAACTGATCCGGGGGCTGGAATCATTGGGCTACCGGCATTTAACGGCAACGCCCCATGTGATGTCGGATTATTACCCCAATAGCCGCGACTACATCCTTGAAAGCCACCAAAAACTCGTAGCTGCCGCAAAAGAAGCCGGCATTGGTGCAGCTATCGGTGTAGCTGCAGAGTACTATATGGACAGTCAGTTTTTATCGGTCATCGAAAATGACCAGGTATTGCCCCTGCCTGGAAATATGGTGCTGATCGAAATGTCGTTTGTATCGCCACCGCCGAATCTCTACCACTTTATTTTTCGCCTCCAGACCAAAAACTACCAGCCCGTGCTGGCACACCCGGAACGCTACCTGTTCCTGAAAAAGAACTACCAGGAATACGAACGCCTGAAGGAATATGGGGTTCGGTTTCAACTCAACCTGCTTTCGCTAACCGGCCACTATGGCGCCCCCGTAGCAGAAATGGGGTGGAAACTCCTGAAAAACAAAATGATAGATTACGTCGGCACCGATGTTCACCACCTCCGGCATGTGGAAATTCTGAAAGCTGCATTGCAGGACAAACGCATTGCCCAAACCGTGGCAGAATACGGGTTTTTGAATGCAGAATTGGGCTAAGAACGGACAGGACAGGTGTCGGACACCTTTGGAGGTGTCCGACACCTGTCCTGTCCGTTCTTAGCCTAAATCCTCAGATACTCAAATCCTCAGTTACTCAACAATTCCATGAGATACTCACTCCTCTTTCTCCCCATACTCTTCCTCAGCTCCTGCGTCAAGCACCAGCAATTGGTCAATTTCAACCAGGGGCCGGAACTTTCAGCTACGCCCCAGGCCATTGCCAACCTGCCGGCCATCCGCATACAACCGGACGACGCCCTGGCCATCAGTGTGCACACCATCAATATGGATGCCGCTGCGCCGTTTAACCTTGGTATCAGTACCGCTCAGGGAAGTACCGCTGGTAGTGCGGCTGTTGTACAGGGCAATTTTCTGGTAGATCCCGGAGGCTACATCGAATACCCGTCGCTGGGGCGCATCAAAGCAGGCGGGCTGACAACCACAGAACTGAAAGACACCCTGCTGGCCCGACTGTCGCCGTACCTGAAAGATCCCATTTTATACGTGCGCTTCACCAATTTTACCTTCACCGTTTTGGGCGAGGTAAAAAACCCTGGCGCCTACTCCTTCCCGGAAGAAAAAATGACCATCCTGGAAGCCATTGGCCGTTCGGGCGACCTGACGACCTACGGCGACCGCACCAATATCCTCGTCATCCGCGAACAGGATGGCGCCCGGAGCTTTGGCCGCATCAACCTCCGCGACCGCAAAGTGTTTGAGTCGCCCTATTTTTACCTGCACCAAAACGACGTGATTTACGTAGAACCCCTGAAGCAAAAAACAGCCTCAGTCGCTGACCAAACCAGTAAAATATTGCCGTGGGTTTCCGTTGGCGTAACGGTGCTTAATTTGATCATCATAATTTCGAACAGCAACCAATAAGCAGACAAGAAGCTACTCAACTCCTCACAACATACTATGCAAGACTTCCCAAACACCCAAGCCTCCGAATTCGAAGAAAAACCTTTCGACCTCCGGGCATTTCTCTTCAAATACATCCTCAGCTACTGGTGGCTTTACGGCATTGGATTGATGCTGGGCATGACCGGTGCGTGGCTCTATTTGCGGTATTCAACGCCGCAATACCTGACCAAAAGCACCATCCTGATTAAAGACCCGGCCACTTCAGGTGAGGTCGGGTCAGAGGACTTGCTGTTGCAGGAGCTGGGACTCAGCAGCGCCTCTAAAAATATCCAGAACGAGGTACAAATCCTGAAATCCCGCACCCTGATGCTGGAAGTCGTTCGCAGGCTCGGCTTAGACGTAGCCTACATCAATAAAGGGCGGGTGCGGAATTCGGAAGCTTATAAAAGCTCTCCGGTTGTTCTGGAAAAAATTGACTCTTTATCGGAGGCCCCTTTTTTGGGGAGCATTTTGCTGGAACCGCTGGATGACAACCGCTTCCGGATCGTGGAGGGCGACAGCAGCCAGATCTACGCCTATAACCTGCCCGTTGCCCGATATGGCAATGTGTTTGTCATCCGAAAAACAGACTTCCCTTTCAAGGGGCCGGTTCAGGTCAGTTTTCCGGACCTCGAAGGGATTGCCCAGGGGTATGCAAACTCCATTGACATAAAGCCGGTTGCGGAATGGTCCAGCGTACTTGAACTGAGCCTGAAAGACCGGGTGCCGGAAAAAGCAGCAGACATCCTGAATACCCTCATCGAGGTGTACAACGCCGCTGCCATCGAAGACAAAAACAAAATTTCAGCCAATACCCTCGATTTTATCGGAGAACGCTTAGCCCTGCTTACCGGTGAACTGGAGGTGGTGGAAAAAGACGTTGAAGACTACAAACGCGAAAACGAAATTGTAAGCCAAAATGCAGGTGACGGCACCCGGCTGGTGGACGAAATCAACGCTTACGAAAGGGAAAAAAGCGACATAGAAATCAGGCGCAGCATCATTGGGTATGTCAAAGAATACCTCCGCAACAGCAAAGGGAGTTTTGAATTGCTACCGGCCAACCTATCCCTGCCCAATGCTGCCCTCAATGTACAGATTGAAAAATACAATGCTTTATTGTTGGAACGCGAACGCCTGCAGCGCAGCGCCGGGGACCAGCATCCCGACCTGAACCGCCAAACCGCAATAATACTTAGTACCCGCGAAAATATCCTGAGCAGCGTAGAACAACTTGAACAGGAAACAGAAACCTCTATCAAAAACCTAGCCTCCCGATCCGGCCAGTTTCGGGGCCAGGTGCGCAGCCTGCCCCGGAAAGAACGAGAACTGCTCGAAATCACCCGCCAGCAGCGCATTAAAGAAAACTTGTACTTGTATTTACTGGAAAAGCGCGAAGAAACGGCTTTATCCTTAGCGGTTACTACTCCTAACTCCCGTTTGATCGACGCAGCGAAAAGTAACTACTCTCCAGTAGAACCCAAATCCCAGCTAATCTACACCCTTGCTTTTGTGCTGGGGCTGGGCCTGCCCGCCGGCTTCATCCTGCTGCGCGACCTGCTCAACGATACCCTGCAAAACGAAGACGACCTCAAAGCCCTTTCTTCGGCGCCGGTGTTCGGAACCATCGGCTTCAGCAAATCGAAAGAACACCTTGTCGTGAAACCCAACAGCCGTTCCGCGGTATCGGAAATGTTCCGGTTGTTGCGCACCAACCTCGAATTTGGCCGAACCAGGGAAGGTTGTCAGGCTTATTTGATTACTTCCGGTGTCAGTGGCGAAGGCAAAAGTTTCATCACCCTGAACCTCGGCATGAGCATGGCGCTTTCGAATAAAAAAACGGTGGTCATTGGGTTGGATATGCGCAAACCCAAACTGGGCCGTTACTTAGGCCGCGAAGGCTTTGCCGGCAAGGGCCTCAGCCAGTACCTTATTGGCGAAGCCACCGAAGCGGAAATCATCCAGGAATCCGGAGTGCACCCTTCGCTTTGGCACATCTCCAGCGGACCCATTCCGCCCAACCCCGCCGAACTCATCCAAAGCGACCGCATGCCCCGGCTCTTCGAATACCTCCGGGCCAATTTCGACTACCTGATCATTGACTCCCCCCCACTGGGGCTGGTTAGCGACGCCCTGATGTTGTCACCGATGGCCGATCGCACCCTTTTTGTCGTGCGGCAGGGACAAACCAAAAAAGCCCTGTTGCGGCGCCTGGAAGAATTGCACCAGGAAGGCAAGGTGCACCATGCTGCCCTTATTTTCAACGGGATCAAAGCGGGAAGAGGG
>JABWAJ010000706.1 GCA_013361075.1 Saprospiraceae bacterium
TGTCGTAAGATACGGGAACACCTCATTTTTTCGTCAAAAACTTCAAAACGATCTCTGCAAATTTGCGTAATCTGCACCAAATTTTTCAAAAAGACACGAATATGATGAAAAGTCGCCTCTATGTATTGATCCTGACCTGGACCCCGGTTCTGCTGCATGCACAGGGCAGTAACCTACCGATGGACGCCGAATCTTATCAACTGCTCGACCGCCTTGAAATTGCCAGCGGAACACCGGCACCTTATCATTCCTCGCTGAAGTACTATACCCGTGGCGACGTCATACGATATGCCCTGGCTTTGGATTCGGCGCAGGTGCAGTGGCGAAAAGGAGAGAAGGAACGACTGCAATACCTGTTCCGGGAAAACAACGAGTGGCTGGGAGCACCCGAATTTGCCAAAGAATTGGGCGATTTCAGGAAAAATGGCGGAGAAGCACCGCGTTCCCAGATAGAAATGAGCCTCGAACACCCACAGTTTGAATTCAGCCGCAAACCCATTTTAAAATATTTTTACAAAACACCGGCCAATTTTTTTGAAGTCAATGACAAACATTTTCATTTCCGGCTGAATCCCATGCTGCATTTTCAGTTTGGCCGTTCACAACAAATAGACGAACCCATTTTGTACAACCTCCGGGGACTGGAAGCGCGCGGAGGCGTGGACGACCGCATCTTTTTCTACCTGAACATCACCGAAACCCAGGCGCGTTTCCCTGATTATGTCAATGACCGCATCTCCAAAGACCGCGCCTTGCCAGGTGCCGGTTTTTTTAAACCCTACACGAGTGACATTTTTGGCGTCAAACAAGGTTACGATTTTTTAAATGCGCAGGGTTATTTGGCGTTCAACATCACCCCACACGTGGGTGCCCAGTTTGGGTATGGCCGTAACTTCATCGGCAATGGCTACCGCTCTTTGCTGCTGTCCGATTTTGCCAACAATCACTTGTATTTCAAGCTGAACTGGAAAGTTTGGAAATTTCATTACCAGAATATTTTTGCCGAATTGGCCGTCCGTTCTTCTGATGCAACCGGCGATGGAAAGGTGGTGTCGAAAAAATACATGGCTACCCACCACCTGAGCATTAACCTGACGCCTAAACTTAATGTCGGTCTTTTTGAAACCGTCATCTTCAGCCGCAACAACCAGTTTGAGTTCCAGTACCTCAACCCGCTCATCCTGTACCGCACCATCGAACAGGGGTTGGGAAGCCCCGACAACGTGCTCATTGGTGTAGACGCCAAATGGAATTTCCTGAAACGCTTCCAGCTTTATGGCCAACTGATGATGGATGAATTTGTATTCAAAGAATTGTTCATTGAGCGGCGCGGCTGGTGGGCCAACAAATACGCCGTGCAAATCGGCGGGAAATACATCAATGCTTTTGGCATCAATGGCTTAGACCTTCAGGCGGAATACAACATTGCCCGGCCATATATTTATACCCACCGCGACAGCTCAGCCAGCTATACCCATTACAATCAGCCTTTGGCCCACCCCTTGGGCGCCAATTTTAAGGAAACTGTCTTTTTACTGCATTACCAGATTTCCAAACGCTGGCGCATAGAAGGCCGGGCCATCCATGCTGAAGTCGGCGACGACAACAGTGGCCAAAACTGGGGCAGCAACCTCCTGCTGCCGCACACAACCCGGGTGCAGGAATACGGCAACGAAATCGGGCAGGGCATTCCGGGAACCATTGACCTTCAGGGCGTTGAGGTTTCCTACCAGCCTTTTCACCGGGTCATTTTGGAATTCAGTTGGTTGAACCGGGTAAAAAACAGCGAAGACGATGCCTTAGACAAAACGACTTCGTATTGGGGACTTGGATTGCGGGTGAATGTGGGAAAGGTGAGGTGGGATTTTTAGCGGGCCGTGTTCCATGTTCGACTGGCACACTATGTATTGATTTTTAATGTGTTAAATCTGGGCAAAAGATTGTTTTATTGGCCAGCAGTTTGCACATTTGTAAAATCTACCCAATCCGGTTAATTCCGGATATTGCATCTATTTATCAGCTTGCATTCCAGAGTTCGTATTTCGTTCGGGGCAAACATAAAAAATTGAGGTACATCCTTGTGCTTTATTGGCAAGGAGATACAAGGTATTGCCGTAAGACAGACAGCACCAGAGAAGATCGTATTTTTTTGAAAAATTAGATTATTTAACCTTAATAAAGTAGATATGAAAAATTTTAAATTCATTTCAATACTCGCACTTGGACTGCTAATAACAG
>JABWAJ010000107.1 GCA_013361075.1 Saprospiraceae bacterium
ATGCCCCAAACACCAGACTAAATCGGCTTGCCTCCGGATTATCCAAATAATTCAGCCGCCACAAAGCATCTACCCGGATCACTTTCAGGATATTTTCGATGCCAACGCCAGCTTCCAGAAAGGGATGCGAAGAAGGCGACCGGAAACCCGTATAGACATTGGCACCGCTTTGTGGTTCCCAGGCGTTGGGTCGGTTGGCAGCGCGGTTATCGGCTGACATGCCCCCCATCACCGCCTTGAAGATGGCCACTTCGCGCCATTTCAACTTGCGCAGCAGCGGAATGTGGTTCAGGAAAAAGCCGTCGAAATGGTGTTCGAGGATGAGACTGGCGTAGGTGTCGCTGGCAAATTCGTAGCGATTCATGGTATTGAACACCGCACGCGACATAAAAAAGGCTTCGTTACCCGGATGTACCTCCAGGAGCAGGAAAGGCACCGTGCCATAGGTTGTGCCGACTTTGGCGCGGTAGGAAAACCAGCCCGCCGGCCCTACATTAAACCAGTGGCGCAGGCTCAATGAAAGTTTGTGGTAGCGGTAGTTTCCGCCAAAAAGCCCATTTACGCCCAGGGTATACTGGGCTTCGAGAATGGGGTGTTTGGTACCGGCACTTACCCGGTCGAATTGTTCACCGAGGAAGGTTTCGCCGGGTGCGTACCGCATTTTCAGGATAATTTCGGTGGTATTGATGGTCGTGTCTACCTGGTCGGCCGCCCCTCCCGGATTGTTGAGAAAGGCATAATTAAAGCCGCCATCTGCCATATCCCCGTAAGGGTCCATGAAGCGGTGCAGGATGGTGATGCGGTTAGACAGCCCGTTTTTCCAATAGCGTTCGTAATAGAGCTTGGTTTCTTCAACGTCAATGAGTTTGAGGTAAATGTCGCGCCGTAAAAAGCCGGTAAACAGGTTTCCTTCCAAAAATTCTTCGCTATTTTCGCTGCTCAGGCTGATGTCGCGCCGCCTTGCTGCCCCGATGGTAGCCCAGGGTTGTCGGTTCAGAATCCAGATCAATTCTGTGCCGTATTTCCACTTTTCATCCTTGAAACCATAAGCGGCATAGGCGCTCAGGCGTAAATCTTTGCTGAAATTTTCACTGGTACGCAGCCCCAGGCGCAGGCGCGTTCCTTCCACCTGATTGGTACTGAACACCGAAAAATAAGGCCCTATCTGTATCTTGCCGAGGGTAAAATAGCCCCCCAACACCGTTTCCAGCACCTGCACATAAGTTTTGTAAACCGGTACGTTTTTGATGCTGTCCACCAGTGCATAAATGGTAGATTCTGTTTTGGTCAGCGGCTCGTGGCGCACGCTTTGCCAGTAAGCTTCGTCATTGATGAGCGGCGGCGGTGGCGGCACGCCTTTCTGCTTTTTTAGAAAATTCTGCTGAATATCGGCCGTATTGAGGCGGTAATCGCGCAGGGTTTCCGTACGGCGGGCGATCATACCGGGGGCATTTTCGGCAGGCGAAAAATCCACAACCATTTTTTGTTTGGCCGGAAGCCAGCGATTTTCCGACAACCCGAATTCCTGGTAGATGATGATGCGCGTCACGAGGTTGATGTTGACTCCCGGGCTCATGCGCATGTTCAGGCGTTGCACCGAAAAGGTAGTGTCTGCTACCCAAAAATCGCCAAAAAATGTAGTCTCCTGTTTCCGTTTCGGTTTAAATTTCAGCTTATAACTCCATTGACCACTGATGTTGGTACTGTCGAGGATGTAGTATTCGTAATAGCTCAGTCCTGCATCAGAAAAAGGGCTGACAAACGGTTTGTCCAATATGGTAATCCAGTTGTCGTAAACACTAAAAGGGGCGTGAATTTTTTTGACAAATTCAATGAAAGACGTGTTGTCGGTGCCGGAGGCGCGCTGGGCTTTGACCCGGCTTGCTTCCTTTCCGGCTGCTTTGGAATAGTACACTTCGGTCAGCGCTTCGTTGATGTAAATGGGTAAAAAAGGCTTTTCATCAGAAGTGCTGTCTATGCTTTCGAAGACAAACTCAAAGGGTTCCATCAGTTTGTTTTCGCGGATCTTTTCGGGAATTTTTTCAAAATCCAGTTCCACTTTTGCGTAGCTCTCATATTGATAAGCATCCAGGCTTTCGAGGCGGTTGTTTTTCTTGTTTTTGATGATGCCACGCACAATCGCGTTGGCCGGGTTTTCTCCTGCAACAACCACAACTTCGGTCAGGGTTAGCTCCGAAGCTTCCAGCGAAAAATTGATCTCCTGATCCGGTATCTTGCTGAGGGCACGACTGAGGGTTTTGAAACCGATGGCAGAAGCAGTAAGGCTGTCAGGCAGTTGGTCAGCTGAAAGTTCATAAAACCCATCGACATCGGTCGAGGTGCCAATATTAGTTCCCGGAAAATAAACATTGCTGAAAGGGAGTCCTTCGCCGGTATCTGAATCGGTAACCCGGCCTTTAAGGCGATGGCGTTGCTCCGTTTGAGCCTGTAAACCCAAGCACAACAGCACGGTTGCCAGCGTCAGCGCACACCGAAATGCTTTCATGAGCTTGCTGTTTCGCAAATCGTTTGTTAACATCATAGACATCGCAGCTGTTTAAAGACTTGAAACCCAGGTACGGGATACTTTAGGCGTTAAAGTGTAGACGTCCTCTCTGCCAAACGTCACCCCCTGTATTGACGCCCGAAACTCCCCTGAGGTTTGAACCAATTTTGTTATTAAAAACAAAAAATTTCCATGCCACTGCCCGAATGTATAAATTTCCGCCCGATTGACCGGCAAACTATTCAACCAATGGCCATAGAACGCCTGTAAATTGTTCAATTTTGTCGGCTTATGGCTTACTTTTTCTGATTTTGAATCAACACCATGCTCTTACCTTATTTTGAACAAGAAGGCATAGAAGCCGGTTGCGACGAAGCTGGGCGGGGGTGTCTCGCCGGGCCGGTTTTTGCTGCCGCAGTGATCCTGCCTCCCGGCTACCGGCATCCGCTGTTGAACGACTCCAAACAACTCAGTGCCCGCCAGCGCGACCAGGCGCGAACCATTGTGGAAACCCAGGCTCAGGCGTGGGCGGTGGCACGGGTAGACCCCGAAGAAATTGACCGCATCAACATCCTGAAAGCTTCTTTTCTGGCCATGCACCGCGCCCTGGACCAATTGGCCATCCGGCCCGATCGCCTCCTCATAGACGGAAACCGATTCGTACCTTACCAGCAACTTCCTTTTCACTGCATGGTCAAAGGAGATGCGCGTTTTGCCTCCATTGCAGCAGCTTCTATTCTGGCCAAGACCTGGCGCGATGAATATATGATGCAATTGGCTGCCGAATACCCTCACTACCACTGGCAGGAAAATAAGGGCTACCCTACCATAGCACACCGTAAGGCCATTGCTGAGCATGGGGCTTGTGTGCATCACCGGCGGTCGTTCCGGTTGCTGGCAGAGGGCGTACAGGGGGAGTTATTCCCCGGCGAGTAGCGTTTAAAATGCAATAAGCAGGTGTTACACCGGCAACGTCATGGGCTTAAATCCATTAGCAGCTGCTTCCGTAAATTGCCGGCAAACAGCCGCAATCGTTTCTGCCACAGGAGTATAGGTGAGCGCTAAATCTTTCCGCGATTTGCTGTTGTCGTAATAATACACCGCATTGGCGTGCCGGGCTGTTTCGCGGGTGATGAGTGGGGGTGGCCCCCCAAAGCGCGTTCGGAGCCATTCTACCCTCCACGCTATTTCCTGTACCAGTGGGCTGACCCGATAACGCGGAGCCCGCTTGCCCAATCCGGCTGCAATCCATTCCTGCACCGTTTTAAACGGCAGGTTTTCGGCACTGATGATGTAGCGCTGGCCAGAGCCCTCCTGCTGCATAAGCCGCATCATGGCTTGTACGACATCCCGAACGTCTACAAACCCGGAAACCCCGGTTGCATAAAACGGGAAAGCTTTCCAGCCTAAGCGAAACAACTGCAAAGGCCCGTCTTCCCATCTTCCGCTGCCAAGAATGACCGAGGGGTTCACCACCGAAACATTCAGGCCTTCGGCCATGCCGCGCCAGGCTTCCTGCTCGGCCAGATATTTGCTGATGGCATAATTGGAATGCAACGGGCTGCGCTGCCATTTCGTGTTTTCTGTAACGTTTTTTTCTTCCGGAGTGCGGCCGATAGCGGCAATTGAACTTACGTGAACAAGCTTGTCCACGCCTTCCCAAAGTGCAGCATTGACCACATTGGCAGTGCCTTCGGAATTGACCCTCAACATGGTTTGTGCTTCGCGCGGGTCAAATGATACCATTGCCGCACAATGGTAGACCTGCCGGACTCCCTGCATGGCTTCTTCCAGTGCCACGGGGTCAAGCAAGTCGGCTTCCACCCATTCTACTGCATTCCCGGTATCGCTAACCAAAGCATGATCGCTGCCTGAACGCCGTAAAGCCCGGATGTTTTGGTGGCCGGATTTGAGAAGGGACCGAAGCAGGTAAGACCCCAAAAAACCTGTTGCGCCTGTGATGAGAACAGGTTGCCCGCCGGGAGTACTGGTACTGGTGCTCATGCCTCTTCTTTTTTCGGCCGGTTACGCCGGGTTTTGCAGCGTGACTTCAATAATTTCCGGACTGGATTGGTTCATTTTCAGAATCTTGATCTGATAGGCCCCAATGCTCAACGTTTCGCCTTCTGTGGGAATGGCATCGCTGGATTCGAGAATAAGCCCGGACAGGGTAATGTAGGTTTTACCTTCCGGAAAAGGAACCGGCAAAAAATCATTGATTTCATCTACGGGGTTTTGTGCCTGAATCCGGAAGATTTGGTCGCTTATTTTTTCTACAATGGGCAATTCAGTATCATATTCATCCTGAATTTCACCTACCAGTTCTTCCAGAATATCCTCTAATGTTAAAATACCCACTGTACCTCCAAATTCATTGACAACGATAGCAATTTGCGTATGCTGTTTCTGAAAGGTTTGGAGCACCTGGGCCAGTTTTTTATTGGAGGGGATGAAAAGCATGGGGCGAATGATATCGCGCATGGTTTTATCCGGCTTGTGCAACAGAATATCCAAAAGGTCTTTGGTCAGGATAAATCCGATGATTTTGTCCATGGATTCTTCAAAAACCGGGTACCTGGAATACCCTTCATCGAGGGCTTTTCGGGCAGCTTCCGGCAATGGCATGTTGACGGAAAGGGCCGATATCTGGTTGCGGGGTTTCAAAGCCTGGCGTACCATGCGGTCGTCGAAATCGAATACGTTCTGAATCAGTTCGCGTTCAGAAGCTTCGATGGCACCGCCTTCTGCGCTTTCCGCCACAATCAGTTTCAGCTCTTCCTCCGAGTGTATTTCCGAATGCCCGGCAGGTTGAATGCCGATGCTTTTCAGGATGAAATTGGCAAAACCGTTCAGCGCCCAGATAAAAGGGCGAAACACGATGTAGAATATTTTCAGCGGCGGGGAAAGTGCCAGTGTGGTGCTGGTAGGGTATCGGATGGCCAGCGATTTTGGTGCCAGTTCACCGAAAACAATGTGCAACACCGTAATGAGGGCAAAAGAAATCGGCAAGGCCCAGGCATGTGCTGTTTCGTCAGTAACCGTCAGCCCTAAAGCGGTAATGGTGGCAATGATGATTTCGGAAACCACGCCTTCGCCAATCCAGCCAAGTCCAAGACTGGCCAGCGTAATGCCCAATTGAGTAGCGGCGAGGTATCCGTCGAGGTTGGAAACCACGCTTTCAGCAATCCGTGCCGAAAAGCTGGAGGTAGATTTTACCTGTATTTGTGACAACCGTACTTTGACAATCGCAAATTCGGCAGCGACAAAAAAACCATTCAGGAATACCAGAAAAATAGTCAGAAAAATATTGAGTAGCATGTTGCAGAAAGAGTTGTATCGAAGCAAAGATACTCAGGGTTTCATGATACGGGTAGATATTTTTTTAATGCATTAATAATGAAGCTGCTTGCTTTCGCTGAAGTCTTTCAGCCCTGAGCGAGAATTTTTCCTAAATTTGTGCCACAAAGACAAACTTAACGCGTATGAAACGCCTCCTGAATTACCTGATTAACAGCAGCGACAACCCGGTCTGGAACAACATCTTCCGCATCATGTGGTACGGTGCCATTGGTGGTATCTCCCTGGCATGCCTGTTGTTGCTGTTCATCTCTTTCACCGATCTGCCTTCTGTTCAGCAATTGGAGAACCCGCGCAGCGAAGAAGCATCACTGGTATTGGGCAACAATGGGGTGGAATTGGGCAAGTTTTACACCGAAAACCGGGTACCCGTTTCGTTTGCCGACCTCTCTCCCCACCTTGTCCGCGCCCTTATTGCTACGGAAGATGAGCGTTACTACGACCACTGTGGCATTGACTTTATGGCCCTCGGCAGGGTGGCTGTAAAAACGGTGGTGTTGCAGCAAAAAAGCTCCGGCGGTGCCAGTACCATCACCCAGCAGCTGGCGAAGCTCCTCTTTACCGGTCAAAAAGCAGACAACACTTTCAAGCGCTTTTTTCAAAAACTAAAGGAATGGATCATCGCCGTCCGCCTGGAACGCAGGTACACCAAAGAGGAAATCATGGCGATGTACCTCAATAAGTTCAACTTCATCAACGGTGCTTACGGCATCAAAGCAGCCTCGGAGATTTATTTCAACAAAGAGCCGAAAGACCTTGAAATTCAGGAAGCGGCCCTGCTCATCGGCATGCTGAAAAACCCGTCGCTTTTCAACCCGTTGCGCCGTCCGGAAATGGCGCTTCAGCGCAGAATGGTCGTACTCAAGCAAATGCAAAAAAATGGCGTTATCAGCGAGCAGCAGTACAATGAGCTGCGCGCCTTACCCCTGGGCATCAAATTCACCCGCCAAACCCATGTGGACGGCCTTGCTCCCTATTTCCGGATGGAATTGGCCAAGTACCTGAAAGACGACATCCTGCAACGCAAGGAATGCCTCAAGGCCGATGGTACACCTTACGACATTTATCGCGACGGCTTGCGCGTTTATACCACCATTGACCCCGACATGCAGCGCATGGCCGAAGAAGAAATGGTGAAACACATGGCAAAAGTGCAGGAAAGTTTCTGGCGGACGTGGAAAAACCTCGACCCGTGGTCGTATAAAACCAAGTCTGTCAATGAAATCAGCCCTGAAACCCGCCAAGCACACCTCAACCGGCTTGTACGCGAATCGGATCGCTACCAGTCTTTGCGTTCGAAATACCTGAGTGACATCCTGAATCGCATCAGCGGGCAGGTAGAAATGTCATTCAGTGAAGATGATCGCGAGCTGGACCGCATCATGGCCGAGGTGCGCAAAAAAGGCACCATCGACCAACTGGTAAAAGAAAAAATCATCAGCAGCAGCCTTGGAGATCGCTACCGGGCTGTGTTGCAAAGCGACTTGTTTCCCGAACTGAAAACCCAGTGGGAAACCCTGCAGGAAGCTTCGCGCCGCATGTTCCGTACCAAAGTAGAAATGAAGGTTTTTGCTTACAATGAAAAGATGGAAAAAGATACGGTCATGAGTCCGCTCGATTCCATCAAGTATCACCGCATGTTTCTGCAAACGGGCATCATGGCCGTTGACCCCGCTACCGGGGCTGTAAAAGTATGGATCGGCGGAATCAACCACAAGTATTTCCAATACGACCACAACCAGATCGAGCGCCAGGTAGGCTCTACCTTCAAACCCTTCATTTATGCTACCGCCATTGCCCAGCAAGGTTTTTCACCCTGCTATACAGTTTACGACCTGCCCGTCACCATCGGCCCCGGCGACGGTCAATTTGGCCTGGTGAGCAACTGGACGCCCCGAAATGCCGAGGGCAATTATTCCGGCAGGATGTTGACCCTAAAAGAAGGATTGCGCCATTCCAAAAATACGGTTTCCGTTCACCTCATGAAGCAATTGGGCAGCACGGAGCCGGTGGTTGGCCTGCTGGAGCAAATGGGCATTGTGGTGAAGCCCGACCGCCGCGGACCAGCCATGTGCCTTGGGGCACTCGACTTGTCGGTGATGGAAATGACCGGTGCGTACACGACTTTTGCCAACAACGGCACTTTTATGAAACCAAGTTTTGTTACCCGAATCGAAGACAAAACCGGTCGGGTCATCTACGAAGAAATTCCCGATGAACGGCCCGCGCTGAATCCCAAACCCAACTACGTAATGGTGGAAATGCTGCGCTATGCTGGTACCAACCTTGGCGGCATCAAAAGTGATGTAGGCGGAAAAACCGGTACCACCAACGACTACGTGGACGGCTGGTTCATGGGCATTACGCCGGGTTTGGTTGTCGGCACCTGGGTTGGCGGCGAAGATCGCTGGATCCGGTTCCGCTCCATTACCAATGGGCAGGGAGCCTACATGGCCAAGCCTTTCTTCCGCGAATTCATCAAACGCATCGAAGCCGACAAAGACCTGGGATTCGACTCTACGAAACGCTTCCAGCGCCCGCCCGGCGACCTCGAAATCGAACTCAACTGCGCCGTCTACCTGAAGGACCAATACCGCCCGGAAGACAGCAGCGAAGAGTTTGACACCGATTCGTTCGGCGATGAACAAAAGCCCGAAGACCCGGAAGGGGAGGATTTCAATTGAGGTTTAAGTTGGTTTTCTAAAAAAAATGCTCAAAACCTATCCATCTAAACTCCTCCTTTTTGGAGAATATTCCATCATTAAAGGTTCTAATGCGTTGGCGGTTCCGCATGCGCGTTATGGCGGTATGTGGGATTGGGCCGAAAAACCAGCAACTACAACGTTGCAACAGGACCTGCCTCGTTTTGCTGCCTGGCTGGAGCACCAGACTGTGCTTTTGGATTTCCGGCGCTTTCAGCAGGACCTGGCACAGGGGCTGTATTTCCGCTCCAATATTCCTGCCGGTTATGGTCTGGGCAGTTCGGGAGCTTTAGTGGCAGCTGTTTACGAGCGCTACGCCTGCAATCCGGTAACCACAGACGACAATGCCCAATTGCCTGCGCTAAGGGCGGAGTTGGCCACGCTGGAAGGTTTTTTTCACGCTTCCAGTTCGGGTATAGATCCGCTCATCAGCTATCTGGATCGTCCGGTTGTGTTGTCAGAAGAGGGAGGGGTAAGCGTTTTATCCGGAGTAGAATGGCCTCGGGAATTCCGGTTTTTCCTGATCAACACTCAAATTACCCGGCAAACCGGCCCTTTGGTGCAGGTGTTTTTAAAAAAATGCCAATCCGAACCTTACCGGAACAAAGTGGAGGAAATATTGAAACCTTTGGTGAATGAAACCATTCAGGCTTTTCTGGATGGCAGCGAGACACGCCTTTTTGACCATGTAGGGCACATCAGCCGCTTTCAACTGGAGCATTTCCGGGAAATGATCCCTGCCGGCTTTTTGCCATATTGGCAAAGCTGCCTTGAAGGTGAGGGCGTCCGCATAAAATTGTGCGGCGCTGGCGGCGGCGGTTTCCTGCTGGGACTTTGCCGAAAAGACACGGTACCAGGGGATTTTCCCTGGGAATGGGTGAGATGAGGCTGAAGGGGCAAGCAGCAAGAGGCAAATTGGCAAACCTGCATGGAAAAGCAAGGATAATTTTGCCCATTTGCCCCTTGTTCTTTAGGACTGACTACTTCAGCAGCCCCTGAAGTTTCATTACTACTCCCATATCGCCTTTTACCTTGATTTTTCCGGTCATAAAAGCCATCATGGGATTGATGCTGCCGTTCATTACCCCTTCCAGATCGGCGAGGGAAACGTTAACAGTGCAATCTGCTTCTTTGTCTTCCGTGCTCACGATGTTTCCGCCACCGCTTCCATCTAAGTGAATAAGTTGGCTGTTGCCAAAATCAAATTTCAGTTTCGCGCCAAGCGGCCCATTGGTAGCTGCTCGATCCTGAATGGACTTAAGTATGGTTTCAAAACTCATGTTATTGAATTGAAAGGATTTTAAAAATCAGGGAAACAAAGGTAATTATTCCCACACAATTGCCTCACCTTGCTCGTACCATTGCTGCAAATAAGGCGCATATCGCTGATTAACCGCATTGCGTTTGATTTTCAGCGTGGGTGTCAGAATGCCGTTTTCCACATTCCAGGCTTCCTGTACCACAACCACTTTGGCTAAGCGTTCAAAGTTTGCTAAGGTATTGTTGACCTCTTTAAGCGTTTGGTGAAGGCTTTGCGCCACCGTCTCTTTGGAAGCATTTTTGCCAATTTCAGACAATACTGCCAGGGCTACGGGTTGGGGCAGGGTTAATCCCACAATGCAAATTTGTTCAATGTAGCTGTTTTGTGCAAACCCCCATTCGATGGGTGCCGGCACAATGAATTTGCCTTTTGCCGACTTGAATGTATCGGCCACTCTTCCGGTGATTCGCAGGTAGCCCTCCGCATCCACGTCGCCCTGATCGCCAGTGTGTAGCCAGCCATCGCGCAGAATTTCCCGGGTTTTAACATCGTCCTTATAGTATCCCTGCATGAGCCAGGGGGCACGCATCACAATTTCGCCGCTTTCCGGGTCCGATTTGAGTTCAACCTCCGGAAGTACCTGGCCAACTGTTCCGTCCCTGTTGGCGTTGCGCATCATGAGGGTACAGCCCGCACAATTTTCCGTCATGCCATAAACTTCCCGAACATTGATGCCGAGGCTTCGGAACCATTGTTTCAGGGAGTCGGGGGCGGGTGCAGCACCGGTGAACGTCACCCGGGCCTGGTCCAACCCCAGTCCTTTCTGGATTTTCTTTTTGATGAGACTAGATAGAATGGGGATTTTGAGCAACATACTGAGCCTGTGCTGAGGCATTTTTTCCAGAATGGCAAGTTGAAACTTGGACCAGATGCGGGGTACCCCCAAAAACAAGGTTGGGCGGGTCTGTTGCAGGTTTTTGACAAAACTTTCCAGTGATTCGGCAAAAGAAATATACCCGCCATTGTGCAGGCAGGCCAGTTCTACAATCAGTCGTTCGGCAATGTGGTTGAGTGGCAGGTAGGAGAAATAGCGGTGCTCGTTTCCTTCAAACAGGCCTACCACGTTGTGCAGGCGCTCCATCGCGATCAAAGAAGCCGGAGCCTGGTATTCGAGAACAACCCCTTTAGGAGTTCCGGTAGTGCCGGAGGTAAAGATAATCGTCCAGATGTCGCTAAGGGCTGGCCGGAAAGATTCGGCTACAGGTTCGTACCGTGCCAGGAGGTCTTCCCACTTCACCCCCCTGTCCACCCGGGCATTGCCTTCGTAATGCGGAAAAGTGATGATCGGCAATTCAGCAGGAATCCCCGCTTTCATTTTTTCCCAATCGTCAAGTTTTCCTACAAAAATGGCTTCCAGATCGCCCAATTCGATAACTTCTGCCAATTGGGGGGCCGTCAGGGTAGGAAAAAAAGGAACCGATACATAGCCTCCCATCATGATGGCCATGTCGGCAATGATCCAGTGATAACAATTTTTGGACACAAGGCCAATGTGGGCACCGCTTTTGAGGCCCATAGCCCGCAGGGCAGCCACCATTTGCCGGGCTTCTTTTCCAGCTTCTGCCCACGTGATGGTTTTCCACACATCGCCGTAGGGCTGGCGCAGGAAGGGGGCATCAGGTTGTTTTGCTTCCCAGGTGTAAAAATCATCAAGCATGGTTTTGGAAGCGGACGAAAGCTGTTGCATGGTTATGGCATTAGTTTGTACCGCCCGGATTGGGCGATGTCGTTTGTGTGAATTTAAATTAAATATTGGTTTTCAGGATATTGTAAGGATGAAAAATCATTTCAACCATTTAAATTCTAAAAACCTCTGTTAAGAAAAGATTAATTCCTGAAATTTCAAAACCTGAGGGTAGTCAATCTGTCGTAAGTCCATTTGTTCTCGACAATTATTACGTACATCAACATCACAAAACAATTTATCATGAAGTTGTTCTCTCAAGTTGCAACAATTGTATTGGCATTTTTTGCCACAATTTCACTCCATGCTCAAAGCCTGGACAAAACCGTCATGGTTGGCGGAGAAGCCATGTTTCCGATGAAAAACATCGTTGAAAACGCTGTAAATTCTAAAGCACACACGACCCTCGTCGCCGCTGTAAAAGCAGCCGGATTGGTAGAAACCCTGCAAGGCGAAGGTCCGTTTACTGTTTTTGCACCAAACAACGACGCTTTTGAAAACCTGCCTGCCGGAACGGTGGAAACACTGTTGAAGCCGGAAAATAAAAGCAAACTTGCCGGTGTATTGACGTATCACGTCGTAGCCGGAAAGTACGATTACAAAGCATTGGCAAAACTCATCAAAAGCGGAAAAAACACACTTAAAACGGTGAACGGCGGAAGCCTCGCCTTCATGATGAACGGCGCACGCAACATTGCCGTGAAAGACGCCAATGGCAGCGTTGCCAATATCAGTGTGTACGATGTGTATCAGAAAAACGGCGTCATCCACTCGCTCGATACCGTGTTGTTGCCTAAAATGTAAGAGCTTGTTCGGGATTTCCTGATCGAGCGAGTGTGAGGAAATTTTGTTTTAGACAAGGCGGGTTTTGCAGAGATAGCCAGC
>JABWAJ010000108.1 GCA_013361075.1 Saprospiraceae bacterium
TTTCAGGCAAGTTATTAACTGTCTGCCTCAAGCTAAAAGCTGCTTTTATAGGAGTGACAAAATGGTGCCGATCCGCCGTCGGGAACATGCGCGTTTAATGACTGCTTTACGTTATCCTATGTTATTGCCAACTTATGGGCTATTTGTACCCACCATTCGGGTTTTGAACCGCATGGGGCGTAGCAGCGGCATATTAACCTTTGTCAACAACATGCTAACAAAACAGTTCCAAATAGACAAAAGTTTTGCCGGGTATCACCCCACCCCACACGATGTTTTTGTGTGTGTCTATTTCAAAAGTGGCACCAACTGGATGATGCAGATCACACACCAGATCGCTACACGAGGGCAGGGAGAGTATGACCATATTCACGATGTCATCCCCTGGCCGGATGGGATGCCTGGCATGTCGCTAGATGTACGAGACGAAACCCCCTGGCGCAGTTCTCCTACAGGGTTGCGGGTGATTAAAACACATCTGGCAATGGAACATGTCCCCTATTCGCCAGAAGCCCGGTACATTTGTGTGATACGTGATCCCAAAGATGTGGCTGTTTCTGGTTATCACTTTATGCGCGATACCTCTATGGGTGTTTTGATGCCGTATGTGCCAGAGTTTTTGGAGACGTTTTTAGATGAAAATTTCCTGTTTGGCTGCTGGGGCAAACATCTACATAGCTATTGGCAGGAACGTCACCAAGACAATGTATTGTTTTTGGAGTATGCCAAAATTAAGCAGGATTTACCTGGTACAGTACGCCATGTTGCCGATTTTATGGGGGTGTCGTTAAGTGAGGAAGAGTTTGGCACTGTTTGCCGCAAAAGCAGCTTTGAGTATATGTCTACCATCAATCACAAATTCTTCCCTGGCATCCTCAGCCCCTGGAGCGCGGCGAATGGGCGGATGATGCGCGAAGGCAAAGTGGGTAGTGGGGCAAAGTTTTTGACTCCCGAACAGCAAAAACATATTGATGCACATTTCTCGCGGCGGCTGCAAGAAATAAAAAGCGATTTCCCAGCCGGTCTGGTTGTTTTTCTCGTCGCTGTTCCCTTGTGCCTGGGAGTGGCATTGGCTTCGGGTGCCCCGCTTTTTTCAGGGATCATTGCTGGAATAGCCGGTGGTGTTGTTGTTACCCTGATCAGTGGTTCTTCTCTTGGTGTGAGTGGCCCGGCAGCAGGGCTTACGGTCATTGTACTTACTGCCATCCAATCCCTTGGTAGTTTCGAGGCATTTTTACTGGCTGTCGTTATTGCCGGTTTTTTACAAATCTTACTCGGATATGCCAAAGCCGGCATCATCGGGTATTATTTTCCGTCTTCTGTTATCAAAGGCATGCTTACAGCTATAGGGCTGATCATCATACTCAAGCAAATTCCTCATGCCTTAGGCTGGGATGCGGATCATGAAGGGGATATGGCATTCTGGCAGTTGGATGGAGAAAATACATTTTCCGAACTGAACAAAGCGCTGGGTTTGTTCACACCTGCTGCCATTGTCATCAGTTTGATTTCCATGGCATTGCTGATCCTTTGGGAACGTCCTTTCATTAAAAAAATAAAAGCAGTTCAAATCGTACAAGGCCCGTTAGTCGTGGTTGTATTCGGTATTTTAGCGAACATAACCATGCAGGGCACTGAATGGGCATTGAGGCCCGACCAGTTAGTAGCCCTGCCGATTGCAAGCAATTGGGAGGGTTTTTTGGGCTTATTTACCCTGCCGGACTTCAGCCAGCTGGGCAACCCGGCTATTTACACCGTGGCACTGACCCTCGCTGTAGTGGGCAGCCTCGAAACATTATTGTCCGTAGAAGCCGTTGACAAACTCGACCCGCAAAAGCGCCTGACTCCGACCAATCTTGAATTGAAAGCTCAGGGTGTCGGTAATATTTTTTCAGGCCTCATCGGGGGGTTGCCGGTGACTCAGGTTATTGTGCGCAGCTCGGCCAATGTACAATCCGGAGGGAAAACAAAAGCAGCTTCCCTCATTCACGGCCTCCTGCTCCTGGTATCAGCCCTGACCATCCCCGGATTACTCAACCTTATTCCCTTATCAAGCCTGGCAGCAGTGTTGATCATGGTGGGATACAAACTCGCCAAACCAACCGTATTCAGGGAAGTGTACAAGACCGGCTGGGTTCAGTTTTTGCCTTTCATCGCAACGGTTGTTGCCATTATGTTTACTGATTTGCTGGTCGGAATTGGCGTTGGATTGTGTGTTGCCGTGTTTTTCATCCTGCGCAACAACTACAAGTCACCGTACTTCTTTCACCGCGACAGCCATCACGCCGGCGAGGTCATCAAAATTGTCCTTTCTGAAGATGTTTCTTTTTTGAACAAAGCCAGCATCCTGCTTACGCTCAAAAAATTACCGGACAATTCAAAAGTACTCATAGATACTTCGCATTCCATCAATATCGACTATGACGTGATAGACATCATTAACGATTTCAGGGACACGGCCAAACTCAAAGACATTGAAGTAGAATTCATCGGTTTAGATAAAAAAACAATGGAACTTCGATCTGAAAAAGCCGAAGTACTTCGCAAAAACGCAATGATGCTCGAAAATATTTAAAGAGACTAGCGGGTTATGTGATAGCCTGTATGGTGACTGAGATTTTATACAGAGGACTGGCATTGTTGAATGCTGTCCTCTTTTTTTTATCTCCGGTTCAAGCCTTGTATTGCGCCAGAGGCTGAATGGGCAGCCCAACAACCAATAAAAAAAGCCAAAAACAGAAGCTTTTCCCATCCTTCGTCTTATTTTTATTGTCGGGAATGCGCGACCGGTATAACTTGGCCGTAGTTTCAGTACATTCGCTCACTATCTTAAATTTTTGTCATGAGTATATTAAATGATTTCAGGAAATTGCTTTTTGGTGCCAAGTCGGTTGCCAAATCCACTGCAGGTAAGACGGTAGAAGCCGGGAAAGAAGCCGGGCAGGAGTTGATGGACAAATCCGGCGAATTCCTCGAAAAGGCCTCCGGGAAAGTGGAACAAATCGGAGCTGTAGTGATGGATAAAGCCGAAGACATCGGACAAAAAATATGGAGTGAAACAGAAGATTTTGTAAATAAAGCCCGGCAATACGCCGAAAGTGTATCTGGCAGTACAAAAGAAGTTACCGATGAGCGTTCTGCTCCATTAACCGAGGTGCCGCCGGTAAGCGCTGTACCGGAGACAACGCCGGTCACCCCTCCTGCTGCTCCCAATGTAGCCGAGCAAATCGGGGAAAAAATTGGGGAAACCGCGGTGAGTGTTGGCGAAAAGGCCGAAAGCATAGCCGGGCAGGTGGGCTCGAAAGTTCTGGAAACAGCTGAAAATTTGGGCGAAAAAGCCCTGGAAGCCTCTGCAGACCTGGGTGAAAAACTAAAAGACGTCTCAGAAAACATCGGTGGTGCGGTTATTGAAAAATCTGGCGAGCTATACGATAAAGCCAAGTCTTTTGGTGAAAACCTGCTGGGCAAGGCCGACGAATTGGTAGAAAAAGCACAACGCGCGGCCGAAGCCGAAGCAAACCTGGACGAAACAACGGCCAAGGCAAAAAAACTCAATGACCTGTTGAGTACCAAAGTAGAAGAATCGGCCCCTAAAAGTGGTCCAATAGATACCAAAGACACGCTGCTTGGGCAACACGACAGTTTTTTTGATCGTGCCAAGCGTTTTGCAGAAGGGGATTATCACAACGAAGGTGGTCGTGAAACCCGCCTCTTTACCAATCCTGATGAGACATCGAAAAACCCAAAGGGAGGCAAAGCTGCCGGTTTCGACGATCTGGATGGAGACGGCAATGAATTGATTGACGACGCGATTGTTGAAGATTAATCGCATTTGTTTTCAGGTCACAAAACGATCTCATGCGATAGGCTATTCTTTTTCCTTGTGCCGGTGTTCGCGCCGAACAAGGAAAAAGAGAAAGGACATTGTCCACCGGCCAAGGGTATAAGAAGCCCAATCCAGTACTTTTTCCAGCCGGCTTTGTTTCCGAAGGAACGCTTCCGCCACAATTGCCGTAGATTGCTGCATCAAAGCGGAGAGGCAGGCGTGAACTGATGTTGCAAAAACCTCATCAAGCACTTCTACGTTTACTTCGATGCTGCTGTATTGGCTTAAATGATTCAGGTTATAAGACCCCACCGTTACCCATTTGTTGTCGACAAGGGCCATTTTGCCGTGCAAAATGCTCTGGTGCCATTCATAAATATGGATATTGTCTTCCAGCATTTCCCGATAGAAATACCTGGTTGCACGTTTGGCCATAGGTATGTCGGAGATTCCGGGCAACAGAAGGCTGACCTGAACACCACGCCTTGCTGCTTTTTTCAGTGCGTTGCGAAGGCTCCGTCCGGGCAAAAAATAACTGGCCACAATGGTAATGGAATGTTTTGATGACCGGATAGCTGCCCGGTATCCGGAGCCAATTTCGCTTTTGCCCCGAAACCAGTCGTTCAGTACAGGCCTGCTCAACACTGCGCCTGAACCTGAGGAGTCCTTTTTCCTTTTGCGGCGAGTGGGTTTGACAAAATATTTTTCCAGGTAAATTCGCTCACAGGTTTGGGTTAGCCCGGCACATACCGGTCCGGAAACATATACTGCAAAATCCAGCCACGGCTCTTCAGTTGCACTGCCGCGGTACTTATCGGCAATGTTGATGCCGCCAACCAGTGCCGATAAATGGTCGGCAACGACTACTTTACTGTGCAGCCGCCGCCCCAGTCGCAAAACATAGAATCGTTCAGGAAGGGGAGAAAAAAATCGGAAATGGATGCCGCTCGCTTTCAATGTTTCCACAAAAGCCGGAGACAAATTCTTTGACCCATAGGAGTCAAGGGCCATATAGATTTCCACGCCGCGTTGCCGGGCACGAATCAATGCTGCGGCAATTTCTTTTCCTGTGTTGTCTTCGTCGAATATATAAACCTGAAAATGAATCAGTTTCTGCGCCTCATTGATGAGTTGGAGCAACCGGATAAAATAAGGTTCACCTCCGGTCAGCAATTCCAATTTGTTGCCCGCCAGGTATCGCCTGCCATCAAAAATCCCTCTTTGCATGGATGCAATTTACGCTGCATTTTGTGAAACATCGGCTTGGAGCAGGTTACAATAATTTTTCAGAAGCCTCCAATACAGCCGCACCGATTCGAGTAAGGCAGCATTCTGGTGTTGCCTCAATTCCAGCAAATATACTTTAAGGCGAACATTGGAACGATATGCTTTGTAAAAAAGAAACAATTGCTCGTCTTCAAGTTTGGGAGCAACCTCCCAAATCCGGCGGTAGTTTTCCATAAAATGAAAGCCCAGTTCGGGGTGGCCCAACGCTTCGAGGTCCATGCAAAGAAAGGAAAGGTCGTTTAGTACATCTATGCGCCGGAAATTAGGATTGAATTCAATGCAGTCGAAAACAACAGGTAAATCGGGTAAAAAGATGTTTCGGGTGTGGAGGTCTCCATGACCTTCTACCCAGTAACCTTCTTCGAATCTCGTTTGCATGCGGTGGGCATGAGCGTCTAAAAAAGCAGGAATTTGCAATCGCCAGGCATCAAACTGTACCCGCGCTTCGGGACCAAGCCATTTAATGGCGTCTTTTTCTTCGTGATAGAGATCTTCAAAATCCTTCAGGTAATCGCCAGGAGCATAAACATTCGGGGGGCGTATGCTTACCCGGCGGTGAAACCCGGCCAGTTGCCGGGCAAGTATCTCCATATGCGTCTCTGTTACGAGGTTTTTAGCAAGCAATATGTTCATTTGAGATAGCTCATCCATTCGCCGCATCCACACGGCATAATCCAGCAGAGGTGGGGTCAGGGCACCGATTGCAGGCCGGCCATCTATGGTGCCAACGGGTAAAACCCCCAGATACATCTCTGGGGCCAGCCGGCGGTTGAGCCGAAATTCTTCTCCACAATAAAAGCGCCGGTTCTCAAAGGTGCTGAAATCAAGAAAATCAAATTTCACCGGCTTTTTAATCTTGAAGGCAAAATCAGGCGTTAAGATGATCCAGGAAATATGTGTCTCTACCACATGAGCGGGTTCTTTTCTGCCTGTAAAATTTCCGGACAACAGGATGTCTTGTATTTGTTCAGCGTTCATGGTAATATGGATGATATAAAATTGTGAACAGAATGCACCATGGCTTCCAAAGACTGTCTGTCTGACCAAAGCTCCAGGTGCGCACCCCGGATAGGCTCGCTTTGAGCCAGCAAGGCTAAAAAGACAGAAAAATCAGCCTCACTGTCTGCACGGGGTGTTTGCAGGCGCTCACGCATGCAGTGCTCTTCGGCCTTCATCTCCACCCAAAAGAAAGGAACCCCGCAATCCCGGGCCACGGCTTCAAACGGTGCGCGGACACTTTCCCGGACAAACGTACTGTCAACGACCACACTTTTGCCATCGGTAAGGGTAGCACGCGTACTCTCTAACATGGCTTCATATACCTTTTTTTTGTCTTCCTGCCCATAATGGCCCTTTAAGTTCATCGCCTTGCGCAACAAATCGGAGTTGATGTGCCTGCCGCCGTAGCGCTGTACGAAAGCACGGGCCAATGTAGTTTTTCCTGTTCCCGGCAAGCCGGCAATCAAGATCAGGCATATCGAATTTGGTTGTTTCATGTCTCTTTCAATTCCGGAGCGATTTTCCGGCACCCAGTAAAACTTCCAGAAAAGGTTGTGCTTTCCGGAAATTGCGTCGGTGAAGCCGGTAAAATGCAATGTCCTGTACCAATAAAAAAAGTCCCTGAACGACTACCGACCATCCAAAGCCAAGCCAAAGTTCCGGGTCCTTTACCCCTTCAACAAAACTGTGTTCACGCAATAAAAGCCCTGCAAACAGGTAGGCTGAGTCAACTCCAATGTTCAGGAATAAAAGTTTTTCTACATGTCGCTGCGCTTCGAACCTTTCGAAAGAGTCTCCTTTTCGGAATTTGCGGTAGAATGTGTGATTAAAAACCCCGATTGCAACCGCAAAATTGATACCCCCCCACACCAATCCCATCATAAAGAAATAGTAGGTCGTTCCCGAAAACCACATCAGTGCGGCAACACTGCCCAGAATGTTGAGTATGCTCCACCATCCCAGAACGGTTAAGTGTTTGCGCAAAATGAGCCGAAAGCGCAAATCAAAATCACTTAACTCGTCGTGCTTTTCGTCCAGATGCAATGGGCGCTGAAGTTCCGTAAACAGGAAGCGGGCGTGTTGCAGTTTTAAATTCATCTCTTCAAAAATTTGCCTTAATGAGCCTTGCAAAGATTTATCATTCAAGCAGATGGAGCGATGATAAAAATGCTGGCAGACAATGATTATTATCAATACAAACCCTACGCAACAGGGCCAATTTTGTAATAAAAAATTATCGCTATGAAGAAGATACTCGTTCCCGTTGATTTTTCTGATGCCTCACTCAATGCACTGAATGCGGCTTGTCATCTCGCCGTGCGCACCCATGCACGCCTTTATATACTGCATGTCAATGAAATGGCACCATACATCTTATCGGTTCCCCGGTATGATTTCCCTGCAGCTGCGGTTGCCGCCGAAACGTACAACAAAGAAGCAGACGAACGCATAAAGGCCCTTCAATCGGTCATATTGAATACCCCCGGCTTTGGCCAGCTCCACGTTGAAATAGCCGTGAAAGAAGGATTGATGATTTCTGTGATCAATGAAACAGTCCAGGAAGCAGGCATTGACCTGATTGTGATGAGTACCCTGGGTGCCAGCGGCTGGAAAGAAGTGTTTGTTGGCTCAAACACCGAACGCGTGATTCGCCATGCCGCTTGTCCGGTTGTAGTAATTCCGGACTATATTGATGAATTGAAAATCAAACGGGTACTCGTGCCTACTACGCTGAAACCAGATCAAAAAGGCGTTTTCGCCATGGTTAAAGCATGGCAGGACTTGATGAACTTTGAGGCACATTTGCTTTACATCAACGATCCGTTGAATACGCTGGCTCCTGGTGATGTGGAAACTGCAAAAGACGACCTTGTCAAACAGTCCGGATTGCACAAAACCTCCCTGCACCGTTATGGCCAAACCCTTTACGAAGAAGAAGCCATTCAACACTACGCATACGAAACAAAAGCTGATCTGGTAGTGATGGGCACCCACCAGCGCCACGGATTGTCCCACTTTCTGTTTGGCAGCGTTACAGAAGACACGGTTAATCACACCCACGTTCCTGTTTTGGCTGTACCAATCAGGTAGTAATCAAGCCGTATTCAGGGCAATGCTCTGAATACGGCTCTCAAACGTGTGGTTTTTTTGCCCCATTTGTAAATGTCGGGGAGCAAAATAGTATCGCCAGACACTCCGATAACTTCCAGATCATAGCGAAACACAACAGCAGTGCCTAATGGTGCATGGTAATAAAAACGCCAGGCATCTGCTTCTTTCAAGCCCACGCAACCATTGGAATACGCCTTTTCCAGAGTTTCCGGGTTGGTAGTGGGGTGGATCATCTGGCCATATCGCTGACCGTCGAGTTCCACCTCAACCCATGGAATTTGAGGCATGAGGGTTGTGATTTTGTCGTCGCGTTTTGTGTGGGTAAATTTTTTACCACTCACCGGGTCTAAAAAAATGGGGTACTGATTCAGCCGCACAACGGCTCCCTTGCCCGGTTTTGTGCGCAAATCCACATCATGGCCGGCCAGCTTCAAATGCCGTATCCGGTTTTTACCTACGCGTATTGGAAAAGAATGCAAAGTTTTGCCGTATTCGATAATGCGCAGCCGATATTCCGGAATATTGACATCAATCAGCGTATTCTTCATTGCGTCCAGAAGCGCCCCTGCACTTAATGAATCAGGAAAGAACAAGGTGTCTCCCTGGTGCAGCACCACCTCATTGGGCTGCCGGTAGAGCGTTTCACCACGTAGTTTACGGCGGTAATAGTCTGTATTTTCCAAAGTGTCTATGATCCAGGGATTGGCGCGCACCAGCAGGTGTTCACTCAAAGGATACGGAACCAGCGTATCAAAAGCAGCAGCCGTTTCTTTCAGATATTTGAAATAGGATTTGACAGGAATATCGCGGGGAACAATGGCAAACAGGCGTTCAGGAATGGTATCTGCCACATCGGTTGGTAAAGTCAACATGGTATCGTTGCTATTTCCACTGGTTTCGGGGGTTGGTTCGCGGCGCTTGTCACAAGCAGTCAAGCTTATCAGCGCTACCATCACGCCCAGCATACTCTTAATTTTCATTGCCATAATCCGTTGATTTAGCCCTTTTAAAAACGCGTTCCGGTGCCTTGAAGTTTATCGATACAGTAGTGGCTTGACCTTTTAAAGATCAAGCCACGCTGTTTGTTATTATTGCTGACATTGCGGCCGGTTCGGAGTTCTTGGAATGTTGCATTAACCCTGGAGGGTAAATACTTTTAGCAAAGGTGGAACCGATTAAAAGAAGCATCAACGATTTAAATCAATGCCTGCATTAATTTTTGTCAAGTGATTCTTTTCAAAAAGCGAGGACATTTGACCAATTATTGGGGATTATAGAAAATGGTCAATAGACTAAATTTCTTTCAGCCGGATCTTCCAATTCTAATTCTGTTTACCCATTACTACTTTGTTATTCAGGCCATGACGCACCGAATTTTAATGATCGACACCGACGACGAGGACTATCTTTATTTCAAAGCGTTGTTGGAAAAGATGGAAGGGCAGCCTTTTACCCTTGACTGGCTGCGCGAATGGGACGAGGTGCATGACATGAGTACCCTGCGCGAATACGATGTCATTTTGTTCATCAGTGATGAAGGGTCTGACCGGAAAAAACCCGGTTTGCTCAGAAATTTGGAATGGGCAGAGCTAAAATCCCGGATTTTAAGCCTGGCAAGCCATGAATTTCGTACTCCTTTGACGAGTATTGCTTCTTCGGCAGAGTTATTGTCGACTTATATCAGACAGGGCGACTATGACAAGATCGAAAAACACCTCGCCCGCATTAAAAAATGCGTCAATGATCTGGATTTTTTACTAAACCGGGTGGTCGCACCGAAGTAATTTCAGCCACTTGTGATTTGAATCAACCCCTGCTTTGACATCACTCATTGTGCTTCTCTTCAGGGGAGAATAGCTTTGCAGCATCATCACCGATGATTCTTTTTTAAAGCATTTTTACACTAAAAATTTTGCGTTATGTCACTCATCAAATGGAATCCGGAGTTGAGTTTTTTACCCAATCCACCCTCCTGGATGGATGATTTTTTTGGTGATGGCGACTGGTTTAAACCTTCCATAAAGGGGGTTAGCATTCCGGCTGTCAATGTTACAGAAAGTAAAAAAGCATTTAAACTGGAAGTTGGAGCGCCCGGATTTAAGAAAGACGACTTCAAAATTGAGGTCAACAGTGGCTATCTGACTATTTCAGGGGAGCACAAGAGCGAAAAAGAGGAAAAGGACGATAAAGAGGAAAAAATCACACGCAGGGAGTTCAGCTACAGCAAGTTTGCCCGTTCGTTCACCTTACCGGAAAATGTGAAATCAGATGATATTTCGGCTAAGTACGAAGACGGTATTTTGCTGGTTACCCTGCCAAAGTCAAAAGAGGAAGAAAAAATGCCTAAAACTGTTGCTGTAGGTTAAACAAGGCGCGGAAGGTACCGCCTCTTCTTCTTAGGATTAAATCAAAATCATGTGTTGCCGCCGGAGGTCGTTATTCCAACTACCTCCGGTTTTGTATTTTAATCCCTATATTTGTAGCATTGCTAAAACTCCCTACTTCTTTAAACACTGAAATACAAGGGGCATAATGTATCGAATACTTGTAATCGAAGACACCGACGAGCATCGAGAGAACCTCTCCGAAATTTTGACCCTTAACGGGTATGAGGTGGACACTGCTGAAAATGGTAAAATAGGGGTTGATAAAGCATTGAAAGAAAGGCCTGACCTGATCATTTGTGACGTCATGATGCCCGAACTGGATGGTTTTGGAGTATTGCAGATCCTGAGCAATAACCATAAAACAGCCGATGTTCCGTTTTTGTACCTGACGGCTAAGGCCGAAAAAGATGATTTCCGCAGGGGAATGTCTCTGGGTGCCGACGACTACCTTACCAAACCTTACGACGTTGCCCTGTTGCTCCAGACCATCGAGCGCAGGCTCCTCAAGCACGAACGACTCCTGAAAGCTTCTGCTCAACACGCTCCATTTGAGAGTTTTGTGAACGAAGCCAAAGCACAGGAGTTGCTGAACAACCTTTCTGCTGACCGGGAATTGCGGCACTATCAAAAAAAAGATGTTTTGTTTGAGGAAGGCGATTATCCCCGCTATTTGTATTACATCGAAAAAGGCGCGGTTAAAGTATTCAAAAGCAACGAAGACGGCCGGGAATTCATCGTGCATATTGCCGGCCCGGGCGAATATCTGGGCTATCTGTCTCTTCAAAAAAATGACCATTATACTGAAAGCGCAACCGTTATGGAGCCTTCAGACATTCGCCTGATCCCGCAGGATGATTTTTATGCGCTTGTATATGGCAACCGGGACGTGAATGCCCGGTTCATCAAAATGCTGGCCAACCATGTGGCTGAGCAAGAGCAAATGCTGCTCGATCTGGCTTACAATTCAGTCCGCAAACGCGTCGCATCGGCCCTTGCAACGCTCTATGACCAGGGCAAAGGCAATATCCATTTCCAGCGCGACGACCTGGCTGCCGTTGTGGGCACCGCAAAAGAAACGCTGGTGCGCACCCTTTCTGCCTTTAAAACAGAAGGCCTGATCGACATCAATGACGGTCAAATTGTAGTACTGAAAGCGGAAAAATTGCGAAAGATGCCAAATTAAGTACTTTTGCCCTTCTTTTAACCAACACCGGACACTCCGATGGAATTTATCACCGCGCTCATTGACTTTGTTTTGCACATTGACGACCATTTAGTTGAGATTGTCAGCAATTACCAGTCATGGACTTACCTCATTTTGTTCCTTATTATTTTTGCGGAGACTGGGCTGGTAGTCACCCCGATTTTGCCCGGAGATTCACTGCTATTCGCAGCAGGGGCCATCATCGCCAAACCGGACAGCGGCCTCAGCATCATGTTGATGTGCCTGCTGTTGATCGGGGCAGCTATTTTGGGGGATTTGGTTAACTATCACATTGGAAAATACATCGGACCAAAAGCCTTTAGCGGGCGCTACCGGCTACTGAAGGCAGAATACCTGACCCGAACCCAGCAGTTTTACGAAAAATACGGAGGAAAAACCATCATCTATGCGCGGTTTGTGCCCATCATCCGCACGTTTGCGCCATTTGTGGCGGGCATTGGCACCATGAGTTACGCCAGGTTCGCTGTGTACAACGTGACAGGCGGCATAGCCTGGGTCGCACAGGTGGATGGCAATGCCCGTGGGCACCAGTTGCCAGGCGTTGGGCTGCAGCGTGAGCGGCGCATCCAGGCAGGCCCGCAGGTCAAGCCCG
>JABWAJ010000109.1 GCA_013361075.1 Saprospiraceae bacterium
GATTACCCCTTCATAAAGGCCATTTGCGGCATGACCTTTACGATTCTTTTTGATACGGTATCTGTATTTATTTTAGTCTTCGGCATTTTTGCCACGTATATCCCACGACGTCAGTACTTAGCTTTACTAACGACAACTGTTGCGCTGTTTGCTGTCAATTCATTCGTTTACAACTACGGCTACGGGGTCATTTTTGAGTGGGAATACCAGCCGCCAAGCTTCCAGTTATTGCTTGCGGGGGTGTTGCGGCATGCCCAAAGCTACGGTATGTTGGCAGCCATCATGATTGGGAAACAATTTTTTGACATTCAAAGGCAATACTTTGTACTGGAAAAAGAGAAGCGCGAAAATGAATTAAAAATGCTCAAGTCGCAAATTGACCCGCATTTTTTATTCAACAACCTCAATATTCTGGATGTCCTGATCGAACGCGACCCTGCAGCTGCACGCATCTATCTCAACCACCTGGCTTCCCTTTACCGTTACCTGATCCGGCATAAAGACGAGGAGGTGGTATCGCTACACGACGAATGGGCTTTCGCCAAAGACTATATTTACCTGCTGCAACAGCGGTTCGGAGGCGTCTTCAAGTTTGAACTCCAGGGAAACGCTACCGACCTGAACAGCTTTTTCATTCCGCCCGGAGCCATGCAAACGGTCATTGAAAATGTAGTAAAACACAATCAGGGTGACGACGAACATCCCATCCTCGTATCTGTTTTATTAAAAGATAATGCGATTCTCGTCAGCAATACATTACGCCCCAAGCTAGACAGTACCGAAAGCAATGGTACTGGTTTGGCCAATTTGCGGGCGCGCTACCGCTTATTAGTTGACCAAGCCCCCGATATCCGGCGCGACAATGGTAATTTCGTTGTGCGCTTGCCGTTGATCCGGAGCATAAAAGCCTGAATTGTATGCGCGTATTTATCCTTGAGGATGAAGCGCTTGCCGCACAACGCCTCATGGAATTCATCCAAATTGCCTATCCGGAAGCCCAGATTGCAGGGTGGGAAAAAACGATCCGGCAGGGCTTGTTATGGCTGCAACAAAACGAGGAGCCCGACCTCCTGTTTTCCGACATTGAATTGTTGGACGGCAACGTATTCCGGTTGTACGAAGCTCACCGCGTCAACTGCCCCGTCATTTTCACAACGGCTTATGACCAATTTCTTCTGCAAGCTTTTCAGGTCAACGGCATTGCCTACCTGCTCAAGCCTTATGATCTGGAACAGTTCAAACAAGCCATCGCCAAATACAATCGCCTGTTTGGAACACCCGGGGTGCCGGTAATCACCGAAGCTGTGCTCATGCAATTGAAACAAGCTTTTCAGCCTGCTTTCGCCCAATACAAACAGCGCTTTACCGTACGCATGGGTGGTGGCATTTACCTGCTCAATACCGAAGACATTCAATATTTTACTGCCGAAGATAAAGTAGTACTGGCTTGTACTGCTGAAGGCAAACGCTATCCAATTAGCCAAACCATCGCCGAACTGGAAGAGACATTGGACCCGCGCCGGTTTTTCAAAATCAACCGGGGCGATATTCTCAATATAGGAGCCATCCGAAAGATAGAACCCCATTTAAACGATCGGCTGGCTGTGACCGTTACCGGATCACCAATTTTTTTTGTAACGAGTGCAGCACGCACAGCCCCCTTCCGGAAGTGGCTGGAAGAAGGATAAGGAACTATATCACGCCAAAACCGTGCTCGCACCTAGCGCCCGATAGGCATTCTGCCGGTCCGAAAGCACCAGCGGTTTGACATCCCGGATAGTTTGTCGCCTGGCAGCATGATTTGGATCCGCTTGTTGAAATGCGAGTTTAATGTTATTCGTTTAGGATTTGGTGCTTTTTCTCTTTATCAATGTTGCTTCTCCTCCCAAATCTCCTCCAGGTCGGCTATTTTCTGCTGGAAATAAGCGTTGTCTGCACCGCTGTCTAAGCAAGCCTGATAGAGGCGGATGGCACGATCGTAATCTGTTTTTTGAGGGACGCCGGTTTCGGAGATTTTTTGGGTGTAGAGGTCGGCGAAGGCGGCGATTTGCCAGGTGTCTTGGGTTTTCAGGAGTTTTTGCTCGTTATCCGGGTGTTGGTCAAGTAGCTTCTCTAAACTAAAAGCTTCCAATTGTAATGCGGAGAGGATGGCCAAACGACGGCCAAACCCGCGGTGGCCCCACCACCCCCCGGGAGTAAACTCCCAGATTTTTGCCGTCTTATCCTGAGAAGCAGTAGCCATTCTTTTGCCATCAGGCGAAAAAGCAAGGCCCATGATATAATTGGTATGGCCGCTGATCATCAGTGTTTTTTTGCCGCTTTCCATATCCCAAATGATTGCAGTACCAGCAGCGGCAGCAGCCAGCCATTTGCCCCCTTCCGGGTCATCAATACAGGATGGAGAAAAAGCCAGGCTTATTACAGCATCGGCATTATCATTGAACGTAATTATTTCTCTTCCGCTTTCTATTTCCCAAATTCTTACGGTAAAGTCAAAAGATGCAGTAGCCAAATGCTTACCATCCGGAGAAAAAACCAGACTTTTTACTGAAGCGAAATGTCCCCTGAGCGTCATGGTTTCTTTGCTCTTTTTTATATCCCAAATTTTTATGGTTTTATCAGCAGACGCAGTAGCCAATAATTTGCCATTGGGCGAAAAAGCTATACTTAGAATGACATCATTATGCCCACTGAGGGTTAGTATTTTCTGGCCGCTTTCTATGTTCCAGATTTTTGCAGTATCCATAGAGACCGAAGCTAACAATTTCCCATCAGGCGAAAAAACGCATTGCAGCACAGAAGAAGCATTGTCGCTGAGGGAAACAATCTCCTTGCCTGTTTTCAAATCCCAGATTTTTGCAGTCTTATCTTCAGACGCAGTAGCCAGGTGGTTGCCATCCGGTGAAAAAGCAATGCTGTTAATTTCAGCGTTATGCCCCGTGAGTGTGATGGTCTCTTTACCGCTTTCCGTGTTCCAAATTTTTGCAGTCTTATCATAAGATGCAGTAGCCACCAGTTTTCCATTGGGTGAAAAAGCAGCACTCGTGACATCGTTCATATGACCACTGAGCGTCATGGCTTCCTGGCCGCTTTCCATATCCCAGATTTTCACCCTATCCTCTAAAAGTGCAGTAGCCAATCGCTTACCATCAGGTGAAAAAGCGACACTCATAATTGCTGAGCCATGGCTGCCAAGCGTGATAATTTTCCTGCCACTTTCCGCATCCCAAAGTTTTACGGTCTTGTCATAAGATGCAGTAGCCAGTCGTTTGCCGTCAGGCGAAAAAGCGGCACTCGTTACCTCATCGGTATGGCCATTGAGCGTCATAATTTCCTGGCCATTCTCTGAATCCCATATTTTTACAGTATTATCCAAAGACGCAGTAACCAGTCGCTTGCCATCAGACGAAAAAGTAACACTCATTACACCTTCGGCATGGCCATTAAGCGTCATAATTTCCTGGCCACTCTCTGAATCCCAGGTTTTTGCAGTATCATCTAAAGACGCGGTAGCCAGCCGTTTGCCATCAGGCGAAAAAACGACGCTCATTACATCATTGGTATGGTCGCTAATGGTTATTGTTTTGCCACCATTTTCCAGATACCAAATCGCTTCAGATTCATCAAAAGCCGCGGTCGCCAAATCCCAGAGGATTACCGTATCATCCAGGGAGGCCGTAGCCAACCGTTTGCCATCAGGCGAAAAAGCGACACTTGTAACCTCAGAGACATGGCCGCTGAGCGTCATGAGCGCTTCACCGCTGTCCATATTCCAAATTTTTGCAGTATTATCGGCAGAGGCACTTGCCAACATTTTACCATCTGCGGAAAAAGCAATACCCAGTACGGCCAAAGTATGGCCGTTGAGCATCAAAGCCTCCTTTCTGCTGTTTATATCCCAGATAATAACCGCATTATCGTAAGTTCCCATGGCTAAATACTTCCCATCAGGGGAGAAGGCTACACTCCCGATAATGGAAGTATAGCGTTCAAGGCTTTCTTCTACTAAAAGCAACCGATGTGTCGTATCGGGATGATCATTGTAATAAAGCGATTCCATTAAAGCCCGGGTCACATTGGAATTCTCTTCCTCCACATACCGATGTGCCATTTCCGCCAGCCGAAATGCAGTCGTCCTATCTCCGTCCCGCAAGGCCGTCTGGCTCTTAAACGCCAAATCATTCGCATAAATCCGCCGTGCCTCGGCCTCTGCCCGTTCTTTTTCCATTTGAGCAATGCGTTCTTGCCGCCTGGCTTCCTCCGCGTTTTTTTCGGCTAATCTGGTTTGCTTTTTTGCTTCTGCTTCATTCCTCACCGCCAGTTCCCGCTGCCGGTTCACCTCCTCAAACACCTTCACCAATTGCAAATTCACCACCGCCTCGCTGTCGGGCTGGCAGGTTTTGGCAGAAAGCAACTTATTGACTGCCAGTTGATAATTCGGTTTTTTACCAAAAGTAGCTTCGTCGGCTTCGCGCATGAGTTGACGGTAACGCGTGGGGGTGCAGTCCTGGGCGACGGCGAGGTGAGGTAAGAGAAAAAAGATGATGACGAGGTATTTCATTATTGCTTTTTTCGTGGTACTGTGCCCGCATATTCTGGCTGTAAATTGCTTTCAATAAGCTCATTTAGCGTTATCTTGAATACCTTTTTTTTGATGAAAACATCGGGTGTATCAAGTATTTTTACATCGTAATCACTAACCACTAAGAATGTTTGATTTGCGTGATTAGGGTAAATAGATGTTATTCCCCCCATATTGTATTGGTACAAAAGAGTGCCATCAAAATCATAAAGATAAGATGCTGGTTTGTAATAACTGCCCATCAGAAAAAACTGACTGGTACTGCATACATTTGGAGAATACATTTCAAGTGGAATAGATTTTATTTTTTCCCCTTTTAAAGACCAATATTCCAAATAAGAATTTGGGTAGTCATAATGATAGGACAATACAGACATGCCATCCGGAGCAAATTGCAATGGATAAACTTTCGTTGTCTCGGTATTTTTACCCTTTGAAAACGTCTGTAAAAGCTTTCCTGAAGCGGAGAACAGGGCAAAAGCGTGGCGATTTAAATTAGAAATAAAAAAATCGGAGTCGTTTGAAAAAACTATATTCTCTGTAATTTCAACCGGCAAAGCTACGTGGATCAGTTTTGAGGCAGTGTATTTATACAGAATCGTCTTTTCGCTTCCAGTTACCCAGATCAGTTTTTCGTCTGGAGAGGCTCCAATCGAGTATGCTTTAAAAGGCAGTTGCCCCTGAGTCACTATGGTGCCATTTTCATTTTGTATTTCTAATGTAGCGTTTTTGGTAAGCAGTACAATTTGCCGGCTTTTATTAAGGTATAAAACGCTATTCAAATCTACCCTTTCGGGGAAAACAGTGGTTTTTTTGCCCGACTCATCAACACTGTAATACGCTGTTTTTTTCTCATTACCCTGTACGACAATCTTATATGGAGCGATCGTACCGATACAGGTTTCTCCAATATTTGTATTATATTTAAAACTTTCATATCCAGACAAAAGCCATTTTTTAACATAGCCATCTTTATCTCCGGTAATTAAAAAGCTTCCATCGGAAGAGAGATCAAAGCAAGTGACATTCTGAATTATTTGTACTTTATCGTTGAAAAAATTCCATACAAAAATACTACCATTGGACAACACAATGCATTTACCCCCATCCTTAGTAAAGGCAATCTGGTCTACATGGTTGTCAAATGCCCTGTGCTTTATTTCCTGGCCATCTTCATAAATTTCTACTACACCCCAATTGATTAAACTGAATTTATTGTAATAAAAACCGAGTAGATTATAATTCGGTAATCCTTCCACTTCAGGAATGCCTCCCCCGTCGCCATAGCCACCATTTAACAGGTTGTGTTCTTTTCCTTGAAGGTCATAAATGTGAGTCTCATTAACTGCACTGATTGCCAGGAATATACTATCCGGGTGAGGATATAAGAATTTGCCGATTTGGGTTCCTTCAGTAAAATTAGCTGGATAAAAAACCATATCGCTGTTTAAATCTATCAATGCGATCCCACTGGCTTCTTTTTTCTCACAAAATGCAAGGATGTACTGCCCATTAGAGGAAACATCTGAAATATACGAGCATTTATCTTTCGTAAATGTTTTTAATGTGTTCAGCATCATATCTTTGACGACTATATTATTATTGTCATCAATCATAAAAAGGCGGCCATCATTCGAAAAATGGGCACCTCTTTCAACCGGGTATGGAGCTTCTCTTAGTTTTTTTCCATCCATATTCCAAACAGATACTTGCGCTTTAGTGGAAATTAACGTTAGCCCCATATCCGGTGAACACAGGATATTTTCTATTTGTCCATGGCATGCCTTATACCTTTGGGCATAAAAACCATAGTCCTCATTGGTAATGATGTCGTAAAATGTAGATTTGGCTACAGGATCAAGAGGATGGTGCCGGTAATTGTAATCAGCTATTCTCAAAGCGAGTGTGGCATCGGTTTTTAAAGTCCTCAATGCCAAAGCACTATTGTAACTGGAACGGGCTGACTTTTCAGCAACAAGCCTTTGTTGTGTCGCTTCTCGTTCATTCCTCACCGCCAATTCCCGCTGCCGGTTCACCTCCTCAAACACCTTCACCAATTGCAAATTCACCACCGCCTCGCTGTCGGGCTGGCAGGTTTTTGCAGAAAGCAACTTATTGACTGCCAGTTGATAATCCGGTTTTTTGCCAAAGGTCGCTTCGTCGGCTTCGCGCATGAGCTGGCCGTAGCGCGTGGGGGTGCAGTCCTGGGCGACGGCTATATATGGGAAAAGGAGCAGGGCGAAGAGAAGTGGTTTCATTTTGAGGATGAATTGAGTTGGATTTGGCAAGAATCCAGTTTTTGTTTCAATGCTTTCCACACCACCAGTATACCAGGGTCGTCTTTCAGGTATACTTGATACAACGAATCCGCATTATGATATTTTACAAAAGCTAAATCATAATCCTTTGAGGTATAAAATACATCGCCATCGCGGATGAATTTATCGAAGTACCCGCGTTCTTTTTTTCGTTCTTCTTTTATTTTATCCTGAAGGTTTCGGGTAGCTTCTTCCGCTTTTTGAGTGGCTACCTGCGACTGCCAGAAAGCCACCACCGCTGCCCCCAAAATCACCACCCCCACCGTCACGGCAATGACCCGGTTCCGGCGCGCCCGCCGTTTTTTCTCCGCCACGCTGCCTTCCACAAAATTTCGTTCGGCTTCGTTGAACCAAAGCGGGTCGTTTTTGAGCAATTCCTTCGCCTGCTCCAATCGCGGATCAGCCGTCCAAAGAAACGCTTTGTCTGCTTTTTGAGCCTGGTAATCGCCAACTGCGGCACCGAGTTTGGCATGCAACAACAAATTTTCTTCCCCCAACTCCCGCACCCAGTCCCACAAGCGTTTCCAAGCCCGAACGAGCGCATCGTGGGCAGGCTCGATGAAGCGGCGGCCCGAGTCGTCTGCGTCGCGGCGGATGAGTTTGGCCTCGTCAAGTTGCTGGATGATGCTTTCGATCCTTTTGTCTTCTGCGGGGTCGTGGAAATCCAGGTCAGTCAGGAACACACGCCGCCCGGCCATTTCCCCGGCAGAGAGCGCCACCATGCGGAGCATCAGGCGGCGCATGGCATCGCGGTGGGCAGCATCGGGCATGGCGGCAAACACCTCCTCTGCTTTGTTGCGCAGTGCCCCGCTAACCCCGCCAACCGCTTCATAGTGTCTGCGTTTGATTTCGCGGTAGCGGACGCTTTCGCTTTTAGCGCGCTCGAACAACTCGCTGAGCATAAACGATAACAGCGGCAGTGGGCCTGGTTGCTGTGCCACTTCTTGCTCAATTTGCTGCACCAGGTCCCGGTCTTCAAACAGGCAGGCCACGCGCTTGGCGGGCTGCACAATCACATCGTGGTATTCCTCCGAGGTAAATGGAGGAACAACAAAGCGGCCTTTTAGCCAGTACGATTCGAGGGTTTCATGGCGGGTCTGCGCCTCGAAATCGGCACGCACGGTGCCAATAATACGTTTTCCGCTGTCTAACAAGCGGCGCATTTCGGTGTAAAATTGTTCCACTTCCTGCTCATCCGTAGCTTGCGTGATGAGTTCTTCCCATTGGTCAACCACCAGCACATCCCAGGTATCGGTAGCTGGCAAAACGGCCATTGGTTTTTTGCCGGGGCGCATTATGGCGATTCGCTGGTCGGCCAATCGCGGCAACAAGCCCGCTTTCACCAAAGAAGATTTGCCCGTTCCGGAAGCCCCGGCCACTATAACGAAAGGCGATTCGGCAGTTTTGGCCAGCAGACTTTGCGAGGCTTTTTGGCGGCCAAAAAACAGGGCTGCGTCGGCAGATTCGTAAGCTTTCAGACCTTTATAGGGATTGAGGTAAGCCTGTTCCGGTAGTTGTGCCGCGTTAAAGCCGTCGAGAAAAAACAGGAACTCGCCTTCCCCGTCGCCTTCGAGGGCATCAAGGCCGACGCTTTGAAGATTTCCGCCATAGTTGGTGATTTGTGAAACGCTGTCAGCGAGGTAAGTTTTTAATTCCGTAGCCGTCACCAACCGGTCACCGGTATAATCTGCCTCCCCGGCGATGGCCCGGCAAAGGAAGCGGTTGAATGGCGAATTAGCGTCGCCGTCTTCGAGCCGGTCAAGAGCCTGCTGCCGGTGAGAAGTGGAACTCAAGACCAGGCGGGAAGAAAAATTGCAAAAAATATCGAAATGTTGTCGGCGCAACGGAGCGCTGAGCCCCCCTAAATCCAGGCCGCGTTTTGAAGGCATCCGGAAGGTGCCGGCAAAACAGCAATCGAGCACCAGAAGTAAATGGCGGGCAGGTACATCGCGCAGCACATTGGCCAGACTTTCCATTGGCACCATCGAAGCTTCGTCATCCGGGCGCGCGTCGGCAGGCAGAAAAAACCCCTTTAGGCCTTGCGCACTGTCACGTTGCACGCCGTGTCCGGCATAATAAATAAGGATTCGAGCATTTTCTTCCTTGTTCTCCTGCCGGATTTGTTCAAAAAGTTCCTGCATTTGAGCAGCAGTAGGATCGGCCAGCAGCGTGGTTTCGAAGCCGTGTTTATCGTGGAGCAGCATGGTTAAAGCTTCCGCATCGCGCAGGGGGGTATTGAGTTGCCAGGGTGCATACCGGTAATTGGCAATGCCCATGACGTAAGCCTTGGATGTGGAGAAGGAGGCGTTCCCATTCATGATTTAAGGGTAAATTACAAACAATGATAACCCAAAGATATGAATAAACTTTCTACTGTTTACCAACCTACACCACCAACTCCAGCGACTCCTGTTTATTCAGGTAATACTGCACGTTTTCTGCCACCACGATGTCTAAAGGCAGGTAGTGGATGGGCTCCGGTTCCTGCTTCAGGAAAATGAATTTAAACAGGTCCATCAGGCCGATATAGCCTTGTTCTACAGGGTTTTGGTTGATGAGAAAGTTGATTTTGTTGTCGTACAAGTGCTTCAGGTTTTCCTGCAGCAGGTCAAATCCGACAATTTTGATCCGGTTGACAACGGCTTCGTCCAGGGCATTTACGACGCGGTAAGCCCGTGAATTGGTCACAAAAATACCGGCGAGGTTAGGAAAAGCTTCCAATTGTGTCATCAGGAATGCGCGGAGGGTATCCCTGTTTTCAAACGATTCGATGTCGCGGCGCAGCACCTGGATTTGCTTGCGCTGTTTGTTTTCAAAGTAAAAGCGAAACCCGCGCTCTTTTTCCAGCAGGTGACGGGCATTGGAAGCGCCTTTTTCTAAGTTGAGGATCATGGCTGCTTCTCCGTCTTCCAGAGCGAAATTGAGCAGACGGCCCGCCAAAACGCCACTTTGGTAAGAGTCCTGTCCGATATAGCTCAGGGCACTGGAGTTTTCAATATTGGTATTGAAGGTAATGGTAGGAATGTTCTTTTCTGCACAAATATCCAGCAACCACTTGCCTTCTTTTTGAAAAATGGGCGGAAACAGAATGCCATCGGGTTGGGCCGCAATGACCCGGGCAGCCACCTCCAGGAAATTCTCCGGATCAAACAGGTTGAACAAAAAAGTATCTGCCTGAATGCCATAATGCTTCACCGCTTTGAGGGCTTTCTGGGTACCGGAATACGGTTGTTCCCAATAAGGGTCTTTGGTAAAATCGGGCAACAAAAGGGCGATCCTGAATACCCGTTTGTAGGCCAATGCGCTGGCAAGCAGATTCCTTTCGTAACCCAGTTCGTCCATGACCTGAAGTATTTTTTCCCGAACTTCCGGTGCTACATTTCCCCGATTGTGCAGTACCCGATCCACTGTTCCGGTTGAAACATCGGCTTTGGAAGCAATATCCTTGATGGTCACATTCTTCTTCATACCCTCGTTTTGGCAGTGTGGTAAAGCCCGTATGTGCAAAAAAGACAAAAGGCAAATTACCAATATTTATTTTAACGTGTGCGGACACACAAAATTAAAAAAATTACCGTGTGCGCACACAGCATCTTAACTATTTTATCACTTTGCTAAAAATATCGCGATCACGTTTTATCAAATGGCCATGAATACTCAGGTTTTAAAGTATCAGCTTAAATCTTTAGAAAAGCTTCCTGTCAAAATTTGGGACGATTCCAAGGAAGCCTCCGTACACATTGCCCGGTCTATTGCTTTAGCCGTTCGCCAAAAGCAACAGGATGGCGAAAAAATCGTACTTGGCTTAGCTACCGGCTCTTCTCCGATCAAGGTGTACGAAGAACTCGTGCGCATCCACAAAGAAGAAAAATTGAGTTTTTCAAATGTAGTTACGTTCAACCTGGACGAATACTACCCAATGGATCCCGGCGCACAGCAAAGTTATGTGCGTTTTATGAACGAATATTTATTTGATCATATTGACATTCCGAAAAGCAATATCCACATCCCGGACGGGTCCATACCGATGGATCAGGTAGAGGCGTACTGCAAAAGCTACGAAAAACTCATTGAGCAACACGGCGGCATCGACATTCAATTGCTCGGAATTGGCCGCACGGGGCACATCGGTTTCAACGAGCCTGGTTCGTGGGAAGATTCCGGAACCCGCATGGTTCGCCTGGACAACCTCACCCGCCGCGATGCCATCAAGGATTTCATTTACGAAGAAAACGTACCCTACCGCGCCATCACGATGGGGATCGCCACCATCATGAAATCGAAAACGATCTACCTGATGGCCTGGGGAAGCCACAAAGCAGCCATTGTCAAGGAGGCCGTTGAAGGGCCGATCACAACCTCTGTTCCGGCAACCTATCTGCAGAAACACGCCAACACCAAAGTTTATGTAGACCAAAGCGCCTCCACTGAATTGTCGCGCATCAATACTCCGTGGCTGGTTGGCATTTGCAACTGGAACGAAGACTTGGTTTGTAAAGCCGTAGTCTGGTTGTCGCTAAAAACCGGCAAGCCTATTCTGAAGCTGACAGACGAAGATTACAGCGAAAATCATCTGAGCGACCTGACTATAGAATACGACGATGCTTATAACATTAACATTAAGATATTCAACCGCCTGCAACACACCATTACCGGGTGGCCGGGCGGCAAACCCAACGCCGACGATACGCATCGCCCGGAACGCGCCAAGCCGGTCCGGAAGCGCTGTATCATCTTCAGCCCACACCCCGACGACGACGTCATTTCGATGGGGGGCACCTTCCTGCGGCTGGTAGATCAGGGGCACGAAGTGCATGTGGCTTATCAAACCTCCGGCAATATTGCTGTACATGACCACGACGCCCTGCGCTATGCAGAGTTTTTAAAGGAATTTACGGAGTTTACGGAACCGGCCAACGACAAGTTGTACAAGGTTAGCAAAAAAGTAATCAAGTTTTTGGGCGAAAAACAACCCGACCAGTCGGACATTGCCGAAGTGCGCCAGATGAAAGGTTTGGTAAGAAGAGGAGAAGCTCGCGCTGGTGCCCGGTTTTGCGGCCTGGAAGACGATCACATTCACTTCCTCGACATGCCGTTTTATGAAACAGGCCGTACCCGAAAAAAGCCGCTCGGCGAAGAAGACATTCAACTCATCATGGATTTGTTGATCAAAGTGAAGCCGCACCAGGTGTATGCAGCAGGCGATCTGGCTGATCCGCACGGCACCCACCGGGTTTGTCTCGATGCCATTTTTGAGGCCTTCCGCCGCTTGCAGGAAGCCTCCTGGATGAAAGACTGCTGGCTTTGGCTGTACCGGGGCGCCTGGCATGAATGGTCTATTGACGAAATCGAAATGGCAGTTCCCATCAGTCCAAAAGAAATGGACCGTAAGCGGAAAGCCATTTTTATGCACCAAAGCCAAAAAGACAGGCCGCCTTTCCCGGGTGACGACAACCGCGAATTCTGGCAGCGCGCCGAAGAACGCAATCGGGAAACTGCACACCTGTATCGAAATCTTGGGC
>JABWAJ010000110.1 GCA_013361075.1 Saprospiraceae bacterium
GAACGGAACCTTTGTGGACGATTTCACCGCAGTAGGTGTGCCGAACAGCATCGGCCTTGCCTGGGACGATGCCGGAAACCTGTATGTTTCTTCCTACAATGGAAAGTATGTCCGGAAATTCAGTTCCACCGGTGCCGATCTGGGCAATTTTGTGAGTACCAATTTGGCTGGGCCCACCAATATCTGGTTTTCGGAAAACGGCGAACTTTTCGTGGTAGATTACAACGGGGGGGCGGTAAAACGCTTTGATAGCCAGGGAAATTATCTGGGTATTTTCATTTCCGGGTTGCCGCAGGGAGAAGGAGTAGATTTTTTTCCCAACGGCAACATCATCATTGGAAGCGGCGGGCTTCATTCGGTCCGGATTTACGACGCTTCCGGCGCTTTCCTCAACAACCTTGCCCCTCCGGGAGAACTTGGCTTGCAAACGCCCAATGCGGTTGTGCTTCGGCCGGTTTCTCCTTCCGGCACCCGCGAGGTTTATAAAGCATTTACTTTCGTGACGCCTTCTGTCGGTGTTCAGTTTCAAATCGCGAACACCAATGTATTGCAAGATGTATCTTTACTTGCAATACACGACTCAACCGGCACGTTGATCAGTTATATAAACTTTTCAAATACAACGAGTTGGGATGCGTCTAATCTGCCTAATGGCATTTATTACCTTACGGCAAAACTGAAAGACGGTGCCATTGCCCGGCAATCGGTGGTGATCCAACATTAGGTTCAAGCTATGAAAACCCGACAATTACTGATACTGCTGATTATCGTTTGCAACGTCAGGTTTGTTTTCGGACAACTTACGGAAGAAGCCCTGGCGTCGGCCTTGGCGCGCAAGGAATGCTTTCAAATTGCTTCAGAATTGGAAAAAACGCCCCTCCTCAGCGAGGGCATGAAATTCAACGGGGCCGTCTGTTATTATCGCAACGGAGATACGATGCGGGCATTGACCCTCTTTCGGGAGGTTCGTCAACTGGAAGCTCAAAAGCAACACATCGCCCGTTTTTGGGAGGCCAAATGTCATGCTGCATTTCACGAAGACAGTTTAGCACTGGCACATCTCCAGGCCATTCCGGCGGGCATCCTCAACCCTGGGATGTTGTCGCAGCCGGAATTCAGCAATTTAGCCCGTAACAACAAAGCGTTTGTGCAACTGAAGCAGGCGTTGGAACCGCGATTCAATATCTGGACCAGTATGCTTGCGGTAATCGCAGTATTGGGATTGTTGATTGGTTTTGTTTTGCTATTCGGAAGGTCGAGGTTTTCTGCCGGAGAAAAACGACTTTCAGTGGTGGTGTTTTCGTTTTCGGTGATCCTGATTTCTTATGTGCTGATCTGGACGGGATATGTTTTTAAATTCCCTTACCTGCAAAACACCTGGCAGTTTCTGACCCTTTTGGTAGGACCATCGCTTTATTTTTATTTAAAAGACACGTTTAAAGAGGATTATACCTTTAAAAAAGCAGCTTGGCACTACCTCATTACGGCGCTATCGGGTTTGGCAACCATCCCTGCTTTTTTATCAAACTTTGGCATACAAACTGGTGTATCCAACGATGTTTTTCTCATCGGTGCTTCGCCTGCCCTGCTCAATGCGCATCTGCTTTTTTATGCGCTTCAGATTCATTCCATGACCCAAAACGAATGGCAGGTGGATGCCAACATCAAAGTCTGGACCAGGGTCGTCGCCCTGGGCATGATGCTCTACACCTTTGCTTTTATCTCCTATTTTGTATTGGTAAACTGTTCCTTTTTCAACCCGGAATGGGACTACGCCATCAGTACGGTTATGGCGCTTTCGATTTTGGTCATCGCCTATATGGGACTGGTGCAGAAACGGGTTTTCAGCAGCGAGCCCATCGGGAATTTTTTGCCGGTGAAAAAATACCAAACCTCCAGCCTGACCGAAAGCGCGAGTGCTTCCATCAAAAAAAGAATGGAGCGGCTTTTGGTGGAGGAACAGGTTTTTAAGGAAAATGAACTGCGACTAGCCGATCTCGCGACCTACTTAGACATCAGCCGCCACCAGCTGTCGCAGGTCATCAACGAACATTATGGCGTTAATTTTTTTGAACTGATCAATACCTACCGGGTGGAACATGTCAAGCGCCTGCTTGCAGACCCCAACTACAAACACTACACAGTCATCCAGATCGCTTACGAAGCGGGGTTCAACAATAAAGCTTCGTTCAACCGGTATTTTAAAAGAGAGATCGGGATGACGCCGTCGGCGTATCGGATTAAGGAGGGGAGTGTTTCTTGATAAATGGGCCGTTCATTCGCTATCTTCCCCGGCGGTCAAGAGGATTTTTTTAACTAAAGCAGCACTCATGCGAAAGGCGGTTTCATTTAAAATCCTCGTAAGTAATGGCTTGATTTGTAGTAAATGACCTTCTTCCTTAGCAAGTAATAGCACGCCAGCCAACCCAATGAAATTAATGGAAAGCGATTCCGCTGTTTTGCGTCCTTTTAATTCATCAATGATTAGCCAATCAGCGGAAAGCTCAACAGCTATTGTAATGGCATGAGCTTCGCCTTCGTCAAGTTGTAGTAGTAATCGCTGCAGCAACGGAATATCCTCGGGGGACTTTTGCACGATCCAATTGGCATTGGAAAATTCAGTAAGGTCAATATCGAAGGCTTTTAGGCGCAGAAGCTCTTCAGCGACTTTTTGAGGTATGACGATAGTTCCGAAAAGTGTGTGGAGAAGGGAAAGCTCGCCGACCCTTATGAGCGCACTGAGGCAGGAAGTATCGCTTATTACAATCATTCTTGAGTAGTAAGAGATTTGGACCTGAACCTGCGTATATTTTCAACATCCTGCTCAAAATCCTTTACATCATAATTTAAGGAGATGTTTCTCTTTCCCAACTCTTCCCAAAATTCGACTCTGGACAATCCCGCAAATTCACCGGCTTTGCCCGCAGGTATATTCAACTCCCGATAAAGAAAAATGGCAAGCGCCAGACGCAGTTCAGCCTCAGTTTTGCCGCTATGCTCAAATAAATTGCCAGGAATGATAATTTGACCCATGTCAGGTTCCTTTTGTTAAAACAAAATTACAAAAAAATGCGGTTTTTTCAACCGGTATTTTAAAAGAGAGATCGGGATGACGCCGTCAGCGTATCGGATTAAGGAGGGGAGTGAGGAGTATTGAACATCCCCCTTTTTGCAAGAAATGACCAACCGATAGTTGCACCCTGTTTTATGGATGATTTTATTTTGCTACGGTTAGCATAAAGGGTAAAAGCTCCCAACAAACCGGGTATTTTTTCATCACATCTTCCATCATCTTTTGGGCATCTTCTTCACTGGTAGTTGCCATTGCAGGATTATTTTTAAATTTTTCGGCCAACAATTCCATATTAGCACGATAAACGTCATCGTGAATGAAATTTTTGAAAAACCAGTTTTCCGTGTTTCCCTTCAATTCAGGCAAGGTTGCCATGTATTCCTCGAAAGTCAGGTTTTGTTTTTCACTTTCTGCTTTACCGTAAGCATCAACAGTGAGTCCTTTGCTGTTTGTACAGCTACAAAGCCCCAGCATGGGGTTGCTGTTTTCAGAGGCTTGTACCTTTGTTGCTGCTGAAATAGTTGCCTGTTTTGTTTTACAAGCACTGACTAAAAGCAGGATGGACAATGCGAAAAATATGCGTTTCATGTTCATTGAAGGTTTTAACTGGTTTTCCTATTTAAACACAATAGACAATTTAGCAGATATCAACCTTAATTATAGTTGCGGTTGCCGGAAGCAACGTCACTTTATCTGACCATTCAGAACCTCTGCCAGTTTGGCGCAAAAATAGGCAAACCTTTGTTAAAAAATTTCACCCCAAAAATTGAAACCCAACAAATACACCTAACAAGTTCTTATTCAACTTTTATTTCCCCAATCGCCATTGATTTCCCCGAAACCCGTAAATAACGCGCTCGTTTTCCATTCAAGGCAATCAAATTCCCGCCTTTTTTCGGGGGCAATGGCCCTTCAAAAACTACCGTCCAGGCATCCGGGGCCTGTTCCGGGGCTATTGCAATTTGTAAATGCGGCGATACGCTTTCGGGCAATTGGAGCAAAATGCTTTCCAGACGGTCGTTTTTTTGGAAATCCAGTGTTATCCAATCGCCTTGCCAACCACGATCCCGATTGCCATCAAACAAGGCACTTACGGGGTGTTCGGGGGTTTCTTCGGATACCGTCCAGCAGACGCCCCCAAGGTCGCGCAAGCGGATGTTGCGCCATTCTATGTAGCGTCCGGTTTTGGCTGCATCCTGCCCGATGTCGTGCACCTGCAAGCCAATATACCCGCAGCGGGTGAGGCCGTCAGTGAGATCGGCAACAGGAACGCCGTTTACCCAGGTGCGTATGCGGTCGCCGATGGCTTCGATGCGGTAGTGGTTCCACCCGTTTTTGCGGTAAGCCTTTTGTGCCTGCTGCCTGCCTTCCAGTTTGAACAACCAGCCCCGACGGCTTTCGTCATAAATACCACCACTCCAGGCACGAGGCGATGGGTCTATTTCAATCTGATACCCATGAAAAACATCATTTTTATAAGCCGGGAAATGATTGGATCGGATCTGGATGCCGCTGTTGAGGCTCGTATCTGCTCTAAATTCAAGTTCCAGTACAAAATCTGCATAGCGTTTTTCAGTAATCAGAAAACTATTCGGCGTCCCGGGTACCGTAGTACCGACAATGCTGCCATTGCGTACGGTATAGGTTGCTTTGCCGCCAATTTGAGTCCAACCCTTCAAGGTTTTGCCATCAAAAAGGGTGCGCCAGGGCGGGTTGAAGGCCGGCTGTGTTTTCCGGTCAGCGGCTGTATTGACTTTTGGTTGGGAAACTGCCGGTTTTGGCACCGCCATTTCTGGCTCCAAGCCACCTGGCAACAGCTCATTTGCCTTATATGGACTTTTTCTGTCCTTTGTAGCGGCGTGCACCTGCCCAACCTCGGCCACTTGCACAGCGCCGGCTTCATTGCCCCACGAATTGCGGATATAAGTGATGATTTTGGCAATTGTGCCGTTGTTGGTGGCTATGTTTTCGCGCATGCCGATCATCACACCAGGCAGCGCATAGGGTTTCCCGGCCACGTGTAGCGGGCCTTCCAATCCGTCGAGCACAATGCGGATGGGAATGCTTTTGTCCGCTGCGTTAACCCAGCCCGATTCCACAAGCGGTGGTGCAATGTTGGGAATGCCTTCACCGGATTTCCCGTGGCAGGAAGCGCAATAGGTTTCAAACAAACCGCGCCCTTCGTTGTACAACTCGCGGTCGGCCGCAGAAAGTTTAGCAATGGCTTTATCATTCGGTTTGGGTTCAGTTTCTGGCGCTTTTTTGAGATAGCGCATCAACGCGGTGGTATCTGGCACCCCTTCCTGAGTAAAAAAGACACGCCACCTGCTTACCTGTTCCGGCGAACAATTTTCCCAAAGTCCACCTGCCAGCACAGCTGCACAAAGCGTATCGGTTGCACTGATGGTAGCCAGTTGTTGTAAAATCGGACGGATGGCCTGGCTGTGGTACCGGCAAAAAACGGGCGCTGTTGCCGCAAAATGAAGGGCTTCAGCGTTCCCGGAAACTGCAAACAGGTGATTGAAACTGGCCAGATCATCGGGTGCACAAAGGCGAATGGCCAACCGCGCCACTTCAGGGTGGTTGCTGTTCTTGAAAACTGATTTCATCAATCCGGGCGTCCGTACTCCCAACCCGTTTAGTGTCCACAGTGCGTGCATCCGGGTGCGCGGATCGGGATGCTGGAGCGCAAGCCCGCGCAGCAGGGGGGCAACAGCGGTATCTCCGCGTTCGACCAGCAACCATTGGGCCTTGTCGCGCCGCCAGCCATTAGGATGTGTCAGGACGGCCACCAATTGTGCCGCAGTAAGACGCCTCAAAGAAGGGCAGGGGGGCGGAGGGTTGCCGGTTTTCCGGATGCGGTAAATGCGTCCCAGATGGGTAGGGGGCAAAAGCTTTTTTGTCTTGATATGTTCCCGCAAATACGGAGTGAGGTAAGTGGCGTGTTGGATCAGCCCGCGGTGGAAATCTGTAAGCCACAGCGTTCCATCGGGGGCAGTATTGGCATTCACCGGGCGAAAGCGCTCGTCAGTGGCGGTTAAAAAATCAATACCCTGCCGATCAGGTTGCCCGGAAAGGCCATCTGGCGTAGTTGTTAATACAACACACTTAACCAGATGGGCGGCTGCTTCGGGGACGAAAGCCAGGAAGGGCTGCCCATTCGGAGGTACGGCTGTTTTGCTGATGTCTGCAACAGAAAAGTTGTCGCCCCGGTAAATGGCCGGGCCACAGGCAGAGGTCGCCTTGATGAGGCGTTGGGTGCTGTCCAAAACTCCATCCTGATAGCCGCGGTTGACGCCTGGTGTGGGCATCCTCGGGAAAACCCGGTTGTCGCTGAGCGATACGCCGTAGTTTTTACCAAGAGCTCCGCTGAGAAACAAACCTGTGAGCGGCAATGCCGATGGCGGCAGGTTATCGGCTGCCAAAACCGTGGAATTATCATTGTAAAACAAGCGCCCGAAATCGTCCACGGCCATGCCCCATTGCCCGCGGAACCGGGCTTTTTCAATGTGCCAGGTACCCTTGAAATCACGACGGTAGCGCTTTTCGCACCGCGCGGCATAGATCCAGTTGTCCATGCCCAAAGTAAGGCTGTTGGCCTGGTGTTCCGGGTTGTGGCCTTCTGCAAACAGGCTGTCTACGAGTACCCTGCTCCCGGCCTGGTCTCCCCGGCGCTCATAAAACCACAATGCAGGTGGTTCTGCTACCAGCACACCGCCATACACAGGGCACACCGCTCTTGGCAGCACCAATGAATCCAGAAAAACAATGGCCCCGTCCAATATCCCGTCGCGGTTGGTGTCGCGCAGGATCTTGATGCGTCCGGTTGGGGCGTTTTCGCCCAATCCGTTTTCGTCGGGCATGTAGCTGCGCATTTCCACTACCCAACAATCGGCATTTTCGTCAAAAGCGAGCGCTACAGGGGCTTCAATCAGGGGTTCGGCAGCAACAACCTCAATAGTGAAGCCTTCGGGTAGCTGGAAATCGGCAATGGCTTCGCTTGGAGAAAGTACAAGAGTAGCATCGGGCGTTTTGTTTTGGCACCCAATGCCACTGACAAGCAGGAAAAGGAGGAGTACGGTTTTTGTCATAGCACAAGGGAAGGTTTCTGCCAAATTGTTCATCCCTGCAAATATGCATTTTTTTTCACGGGCAAAACCAACTGCTCAGGTAAAAGCCCTGAACAAACCATTCATATCCAATGTGTAGTTACGGCTATTGCCAATGTTGAAATAAGCAGGTCGCTTCAATTGGGCCAGTTAAATTTCTTCACCCGGTGATTTTCGTCATTTCGCCTCAGCAGAAGTTGGGCGAAATTTCAGCTGTAAAATCGTTTTCTGTAATCATTTAAAGTAACTTTTTATGAAAACCAAGCTCCCTGTGTCTGGTATCATGACCCGAAGGATGGCATCTGTTCAGCCAGAAGACAATCTGGAATGTGTGCGGCAAATTTTTGAACGGCATGGCTTCCACCACATTCCGGTAGTGAGGAGTGGTAAGCTTTCCGGCATTGTCAGTTACACCGATTACCTGCGCATTATACATGAGTATTTCAGCAATTTAGAAAGCAAACCAGCCAGCGAAAAATTGCTTCAAACCCTGACTGTGGAGGACATGATGACCGAAAACCCGGTTTGCCTGAAACCAGAGGACACAGTGGAAACGGCACTTCGTGTTTTCAGGGAAAACCAGTTCCACGCACTTCCCGTCACCGATGTTCAGGGAAAATTGCTCGGCATCCTGACAACCTATGATGTGATGAAAGTATTTGAAGATACGATGGCACCGGAGCATTCTTACTCAGAATGAGCCTGGTTTTTTTTCAGAGTTGTGTTTCGTAATAATGTTCGGCAAGTCCGAATTTGCGTTCGGGTGCCCGGCTTTCCAACTGATGAAAAGCGGTGGGCTTTAATCCGGTGAAATCCCTGTAATCGCGCACAAGGTGTTGGTAATCGTAATAATTGCAATCCAGGGCAATACTCAGCCAATCCTGATGAGGGTTCAGATTTTTTTCCCGAAAAGCCCGGTCAAAGCGAACAAGCCGGGCAAACAATTTAGGATTTACTCCGGTTCGCTCCAGAAATTTACGTTCAAATTGCTTGGTGCTTAAAAACGATTGTTTGGCCAGCTGATCAAGAGACACAGCAGGGTTTGTCAGCATTCCCCGGCAAATGGGGTCTATTGGATGGCTGTCTTTTACGGCCTTGCGCGTCAATTGTTCCACAAACCTATTGGCGATCTGCACAATTTCTCCATAGTCCCGTGCATGAAAAAAAGCTTCGTTTACCCAGTGTACTTCTTTTGAAAACACCAGGTCGGCTTCGATGTAAACGTCATTGATTTCAGTACTTGGCATACCCGTCAGGCGATACAGGCCACCCGGTTGAAACAGGATTTGAACCACCATGAAGTGGCCGTGGATAAAGCGATTGGTTACTGAAAGCGCCTGCCCTACCAGAGCAACAGGGATATTGGCAACACTTTTGTTACTGGTTGTGAAGTCGACCTTTTCCCGATCATGCGGATAAAATGCAAGGCACTGCTCCGGCCTTGGGGTGTAAGGCTTAAACGGAGGAGGCTCCTGGCTGTTAAACCGCATGTGAACAATGCGGTAGCAGCGCACAAAAGCCCGAAGCGCTGGATTTGGCAAAAAGTCTTTCAGCAACATTGCATGGCCGGTGTTTTCTATTTCAATCCAAATTTTTGTACAAGGGCTTGCCGTTCTTCAAAAGCAGTCGGCGCATAAACCAGCCCAAATTTTTGATTCAATTGGTTGCGCTCCATCCGGAGTTGTTCCGAACCCTCCGGATATCCATTTTCGGGAGTCAATTCGAAAAAAATGCGCTCCAAAAACTCTTCAAAGGGCTGATTGAAATACATGTCTACAAATCTCAGCGGTTCTTCTGAAGCATTCCAAAAAGTATGTTTCAGGTTTCTGGGGCGAAAATGCCAGCCACCTGCCGGAATTTCTACTACCTCTTTTTCTACCATAACGCTTGCAGTGCCCTCCAAGACATACATCAATTCGTCTAATTCTTTGTGTAAATGCGGGGGCGGGCCCATAATTTTAGGGGCAACGGCACATTCAACGCACGAATATACACCGCCAGTCATTGCCGAACGAACCCATACCCGAATATTCATAGAGCCTTTATTGGACAAAGGAGGCATGGGAGGCAGTACAAAAGAGGCTAACGGATCTTGAAAAACCTTGTTTGAAGGTGTTTCGGGCGCATTGCTCAACATCGGTACTGGTAAAAATCCAATAGCGGAGAACAAGCCGGCAGCTTGCATAAATTCTCGTCTTTCCATGCGGTTTATTTTGTTTAAGCCACAAACTTACAGGCGTTTTTAGGCGGGAAAGTGGTAAAAAAAAGACTTTTATTCCAAGTGGAAGGCATGATCAGGCAGTACCTGAATGATGGGATTCGACAGCCTGTCTGCGAACACCTGTCACCCTGCCGACCCTCTTTCAATTCTCATTTGGTCAATTCCCTCAGCTGCCTTACCTTTCAGGTCTCAATCCACAGCGCTTCATGTACAGGCAACTACTCTTCGGATCTTTCATCATCGCCGTCGTTTTCTGGGGCGGTTCGGCCAATCAAAAACCAGTCGTCTTTTTTCACAGCGAAAGCGAACGTGCGGAACTTAGAGCCATGCGGGAATTGCTGGTGATAGACTCGAATGTCATATTTCCTACCTCAGTGGCTTGTGGTGGGTGTCATGGTTTTGACAACAATGGGTACGCCATGGTAGATGCTGCCGGAAATGATGTGAATATTTTTGACGACTGGCGGGCAACCATGATGGCCAACAGCGCAAAAGACCCGTTCTGGCGGGCAAAGGTAAGTCACGAAATCCTGCTCTACCCGTCGCATAGTCTGGACATTCAATCCAAATGCACCTCCTGCCATGCGCCAAACGGCCACTACACGGCACTGTTTCGTGGCCAGGAACACTACACACTTTCCGACATGATCGCCGACAGCATTGGTCTGGATGGTGTCACGTGCAGCACTTGCCACAAGATCAGCCCGGAGAATTTAGCGGCTACTTTTTCCGGTGAAATCACTTTTGATACCAATCGGGTGGTGTACGGCCCTTACAGTCAGCCGTTCAATCCACCCATGCAGGATTTTGTCGGTTTCAATCCAGTCTTTGGAGAACACATCGGTGACGCCGGTATTTGTGCGCCCTGCCATACTTTAGTGACGCACCCCTTCGATTACCAGGGCGAGCCGACCGGCACTTCGTTTGTAGAACAGGCAACCTACCACGAGTGGCTCAACTCAAATTATGGTACGCAAAACATCACTTGTCAGGAATGCCACATGCCACGGCTGAAAGAACCAATTGTGATTTCTTCTAATTACCTTTTTCTTGACGGGCGCAGTCCTTTTGGGTTGCACGAACTGGTAGGGGCGAATACAGCCATGCTGAAATTGATGAAAAACAACAGGCAGGCGCTCGGCATCAATGCAGAAGCGGCCCAGTTTGACGAAACCATCGAAAAGACTTTTCAAATGTTGCAGCAAAAATCGCTGAACCTGAACCTGACGCTTGAGTCACTCGATCAGGATTCGGTTACGTTTGCGCTGAAACTGACCAATAAAGCCGGACATAAATTCCCTTCGGGCTACCCCAGCCGGCGTGCTTTCGTGAGTTTTGTGCTGTTGTCGGAACAGGGCGATACGCTGTTCCGGTCCGGTATGCTGCAACCTGACCTGGAAGTAGCGGGCAATAACCCGCAGTTTGAGCCCCACCACAACCTCATCAACGATCCGGGGCAGGCACAGATTTATGAAATGGTGACCGGTGATGTAAATGGCCAGTTTACCACAGTACTGGAACGGGCTTACGCTTCTCTGAAAGACAATCGCCTGCCGCCTGCGGGCTTTCGGACCACGCATCCTTCCTACGACTCCATGATGATCGTTGGCCATGCACTGGACGATCCCGATTTCAACAAAACTGCCGGAGGCACTCAGGGGTCCGGTGCTGATGTTGTACACTACCGCATTGGCATCACGGGCTATCAGGGCCATGTTTCGGCACATGCTACCGTCTATTACCAGTCACTGCCGCCGCGCTGGATGGCTGAAATGTTCAGTGCTACCACGCCGGAGATTGAAACCTTCCGCACCATGTTCAATGAAAGCGACCAGTCGCCGGTGGCCGTTGGCTCGGCTCATTTAGAGGGCGTATTTGTAGATGGCGTGGTGAATACCGGACAGCCCGACCGGGATTTTAGCGTAAAAATTGCGTCTAACCCGGCAACGAATGGTGTCAGCCTGATACAATTGCGCGGCGCGACCCTGCAATATGTAAAAGTGTACGCAGCAAACGGGCAATTCATTCGCCGCCAGAATGGGGCGGACCCCACAGTAGTACTTCCCCGGAAAGGATTGTATCTGCTGGAAATTGGAACCAATAAAGGGGTAGTAGTTAAGAAGGTGGTGTATTAAGCATAAAAGCATGCTTTCGGCGTTAGTGCTGTCATAAATCAAAATGGCCATGAAAAAAAAATACCTTTTCCTGTTGCTTGGTGTTGGTATGATTTTGGGTGCAGCTTCTTATAAAAGATCGGAATGCACCAATACCAACCCGGTTTTTGATGCGTATGCGCCTGAAACACCTGAATACCGCAATGAATTGGCGCGGCAATTGCGTTCACTGGATCCTTCAGACCTGAACTATTGGTTTGACAGCTACTCCGAACTCGGGGGCAAAGAATACATCAATATCCGGATTAATGGAACAGGCATGTGCGCAATTGCCCAAATTGCGGTCAGCGACTGGGCCAAACTGGAAGGCATCCGGCGCACCAAAGGCATGGGTTACGTTGGTGCCAGGCTAAAAGGTTTGGTTTTTGACATTTCCGATGCTCCCTCCGGAGCTTTGTTTAATTACCGGGACCTTCAGCGGATAGTGGATTGACTTATTTTCGGGAGTACCATTTCTTCCATTACCCAAGCTGTCTTGATTGCAAAGAATAGAAAGCCTATCTTTGCATAAAAGACAAATCATGCCCTTGCCCATCACAGATATTTCCCAACTGGACGTCAATGAGTCTTACACGTATGCCGACTATTTGCTTTGGCAATTTGAAGAGCGTGTAGAACTGATCCGTGGCAAGCTGTTCAGAATGAGTCCGGCACCGAATACGCGCCATCAGCGAATTTCACATGAATTAGCTTTCCAATTGGAATTATTTTTAAGGAAACAGCCTTGTCAAATTTTTTCTGCCCCTTTCGATGTTCGGCTACCTGTCAGTAAGCGAAAAGGGCACGATACCACAGTTGTCCAACCTGATTTATGCGTCATTTGCGATCCCGGAAAATTAGAT
>JABWAJ010000111.1 GCA_013361075.1 Saprospiraceae bacterium
CTTCCTCATTCCTGGCAGGAGTCCAAAGCACGACATTGATTGCAGCTTCTTTCTTAACCATCGCGCCGCTTTTCGTTTGACCAATCATCGTTGCCTGGAAGTTTCCCTGAGGGCGCACCCCCAATATGGATTCTCCCGGAATTTTTACCTGCTCCTGGGTATAGGGGCCAAATCTTTGTAATTTTCCTTTTTCGTCTCTGAGTTCCATAGACCATGATGAGAAGGCTTTTTGAGCGCCATCTGCATTAAAAGAAACATAGCTGCTAAGTGGTGCTTCCTTCAGAACAGGGATAACCACAGGCCTCAGCGGTGCATTCGGGCCGCTTTGAAACTCCATGAGCAGAGCGGCAGCATTGCTTTCTATCGACACCCTGCGATCACCTTCCCGAAGGAGGTCGAGGTCGGATTTACTGTTTGGTTGCTCAGACGGAAGCAGTGGTTTTTCCCGTCCCTGAACACTGATCCTGGAGTCGTCAATCCCAAATACATTAACCAGATATTTCTTGATGGACCCAGCCATAATCCGGCCATCTTCAGGGCCTTTTTCCGACGATCCAACCAGTGTAATGGTGGCAGAAGGGTTTTTCCCAAGACGATCGCCAAGAATGTTCAGTACATTATAATAAACAACCATTTGCCGTGCTGCTCGGCCAGATATTTTTTGGGGTGTAAACACTTCCAACTGGTCTTCTTTGAAGTTTTTTACCTGATTTTTTGTAAGCAATACATACCGGTCAGGAATTTCCGTTGACCCCAGATCAAAGAAAACATAGTTGCGCAACGGGAAGGTTTCCCTTATTCGGCGATCAACCGGAACATTGGCCGGAGAATTCACAAAAAACCGGACTTCAGGCTCGGCTTCGGGCAGGAAAGGGGCATCCGTCATGAGTTCCGGATTTTTTTGTCCGTATCCAAATTTAAGCGCAGCCCCCACTCTCAAGGTGCTTACATTCCATGTTTCAATGCTCCTTGGCGACTGGCCAAAGTAAGGGTGAAAGGCGATAAAGGGCGAAAGAACTGCCTGTACCTGCTGGTTCTGCGAAGAAAGCGGAATATCGTAACCGGCTCCCACCTGCATTGACAACAACGTGCTGCGTACATGACTCAATTCTCCCTTCACTTCGGGAGTAGCCAATTGTTCGGGAAAAGCAGGGTTTTTACCCAATTTATACGTAAATGTCTTATCCATATTAAAGGCTACACGCGGACCTCCAAACAAATAAAACCCTGAGCTGAATGGCGCTATGCGCAAGTTAGGTTCTACGGTGAGGTAGCTAAGTCCGACAGATAAATCTGCCGGGCAGTTACAAGGCGTTATTTCCTTATTGTATGCGCTCTGGCGGCCGTCGTACCCCACCTGTAGCGAAACGCCGAAAACCGAACCCGGAGCATGGTATTCCAGCAGCGGTGCCAGATAAAGCCCTGCGCCATTGCCATGATTGAAAGCTACGGGAGCCGTAAAACCCGCATTCAACTGCTGGGTAGAGCCCCGGTAAAAATTAACATTGGCAGCACCTGCAAGGCCAACCCACCACGAAGGCTTGGTATAAGGAAAATTCTGGGCCTGGAGCGGCAGTTGAACACATGTCAGGATGAACGCGCTTAACACAAGGCTTTTAAAGACCAACGCATGCCGAAACCAATGTGCAAGCATTTTTTTTATGGTTAAATCAGATCGAAAATTCATATTATTTAGGATTTAAGGTTTGTTGATGATGTTGGTATTGGTGAGTACCACTGCGCCGTTCAGGGCAAACAAATGGCCCGTTGTCGTTGCACCCGGGTTCATGGTAATAGAAGTCAAGGCCAAAAGCGTTCCCTGGAATGCGGTCAGGTTGCCGATCGTTGCCGAACCTCCTGTCTGCCAAAATATGTTTTTGGCCTGGGCCCCTCCTGCAAGAACGACATTGCCTCCGGCTTCGCCAACCGTAAAAAAGTCAGCCGCTACCTGAAAAATCCAAACTGCATCTACATCGCCCTGTGCATCCAGGATGAGGTCGCCGGATTGGATTCGGAGGGTGGTGGAAGATTTATAGATGCCCGGCAACAGTGTTTTCCCGCCTAAATCTCCGCTAACGGCAGCAAAAGCTGGTATTACCGCAGACTGGGCAAAAATATAAGCATCGGCGAGGTCTGATTTGGACTGAAGAAGCAGGGCTTGCACGCCCGCAGGAGTCGCATCATCAGCCGCATAGATCGCTCCGTTTAACACAATGGCAGGAGGGAATCCGGTAATCGCCGAACGAATGCCGGGGCTTAATCCAACATCCATATTGCGGATTTCACTGACGCCCACGCTGGAGATTCCCGTAGCCGCAAGTACCCCAAAACGGGCTGATGTTTTAAGGTCAACGCGGATAGCTCCGGTGCTGAACGTCCACACATAGTCGGTTTGCAAGGCGTTCCCGGTTACATCTTTAACCGAGGTATTTACCGTGCCTGTATAAACAACATTTGGAAGCAAAATGCTGGAAGGCGTGAAATAGGCCGTTCTTCCGGAATAGGAAATGGTGCCTGCTACCTGCGTTGCCCCAAACAAGGTAATGGACGACGTGGTAATCGTTGCCGGATCCATTTCTGTATTGAATGTCACCGAAACAACTTGATTGAGCGGTACGCCGGCAATTAAATTTTCAGGGCTGGTGGATTCTACAACAGGGCATACCCCCGTAATTTCTTTAAAATCATCTTTTTGGCAGCCCCAGATGAAAACAGCCGATACCATGGCAATAGCTGTTAATAGTTTATTGTTTTTCAATTCTTTGCTTTTAATAGTGAAAGAATTTTCACAAAGCAAAGGTGCCGGATTTTGAAGAGGAAAGCATTACACAATTACCGAATTGGATTGCATCATTTGGAGGGAATAACTACATTCTTTCCATATACCAATTTAATTCCTTCTCCATTTTTTGATAGCTAAAAATACCCGTAATAATTTTTTGTAACCGCAAAAAAGCCGTTTCGCTTTTTACCACATAATCGTAAGCCTGGTGGTGCATACAGGTGACTGCAACATCAATTTTATCCTGCTGGGATAGCATGATTACAGGGATATCCGCGCGGTAGGATTTTATTTTATCTAATGTTTCTATGCCGTTCGCTGCATTTTTATCAATACCATCAAGGTAGTAATCCAGAATGATAATGTCCGGATTGTGGGATAAATGTGCCACACAAAGCTCCCCGGTTGCATAGGTTTCAATTTCAAAATCGGCATGTTGAAGGAATTCAATTTTCAACAATTTTAAAAAAACCGCATCGTCGTCTACCAGAAACAGTTTAATCCTACTTCCGCTTTTCATGAGTTTGTGTTTGAATGGCATTAAGTTCTTCTTTCAATTCCAAACAAGCCTGCATACAAACATTTTCAATTTGCATAACTAAGTCTTGGACTACCTCCATTTGCTGCTGTGTCTGGGCATATTCCTGGATTTTTTTGGCCATGCTTTCAAAATCCGGGCTAATTCCCATTATTGAAAAGGAAGGGATCATTTTGTGAACAGCCGCATGCACGGAATCCCAATTCTTATCATTTAAACCTTGTTTCATAGCGGTTATCAAAGGAGGCGTTTGTTCCAGATACGACGTGATAATCTCCACCATTAAAACCGGATTGGATTTGGTTCTCTGGGATAAATAATTTAAATCAATACATCTTATTTTATTAGCCGGACTAACCAACTCCTCTTTTGCAGTATCCATCACATCAGCCTTTGTGACCAATCCTACAATTTTGCTGTACAACAATCTTTCGGCAACAGGCTTTGCGATGTAGTCATTCATGCCTACACTTTTACATTTTGCCAAATCAACCGTCGTAACATCCGCTGTTAATGCAATAATGGGAATTTTAGACTTCATGGTATGCCGGATGTATTCTGTGGCTTCGAAGCCGTTCATTTCAGGCATTTGCAGGTCCATCAGGATGATATCATAAGTTTTGGTTTTTAATTTTTCGATGGCTATTTTCCCATTTTCGGCAATGTCGCGTTCAAAGCCGAAATCATCCAGGATTGTTTTCATCAGCAATTGGTTGAGTTCCATGTCTTCAACTACCAATACCTTGATGTGTTTGGATTCTGCATCCAAATCACTTATTGCTGCTTCCATTTCAGCTTCTGCGGTTGTTTTGTCAAAACTAAGGGTAAAGCTAAATACAGATCCTATTGCCGGGGTGCTTTTTACACCGATGGTGCCGCCCTGGTTTTCTACCAGTTGTTTGGCAATGGCCAGTCCTAAACCGGTACCTCCATACAGTCTTGCAGTAGAACTGGACGCCTGTTGAAAGTTTTCAAAGATCTGCCCTATTTTATCCGCTTCAATCCCGACGCCGGTGTCGGTAACGGAAAATTCAATATTTACAGATGTCTCATTTTCACTCAGCAGGACAATGCTAACCTCGATGGTTCCATTTGTTGTAAACTTAACAGCATTGCTGAGAAGATTAATGATGATCTGGTGCAGGCGGACGGGGTCGCCAACGAGTACCTCCGGAATATTTGGATCATATTTTTTGACGAGAAATAAATTCTTTTCCTGAATTTTTGTTTCAAACAAATGAAGCATGGCCGAAATAGACAAGGCCAGTTTGAAGGGGGTCTGTTCAAATACCATTTTCCCGGCGTCTACTTTTGCCAGATCGAGTATGTCATTGATGAGTACAATTAAGGCATCACCACTGATTTTTATGGCGGTCAAATACTCTTTTTGTTTCGCCGATAATGTTGTTTTCAACAACACTTTTGTAAACCCGATTATGGCATTCATCGGCGTTCGAATTTCATGACTCATATTCGACAAAAACTGCTGTTTTGATTTCACAGCATTTACGGCAGTCTGCGTGGCGCTTTCGGCTTTACTTTTGGCATCTTCCGCAATCAATGCCGCCAATTCTGCGAGCACTTTCGCCTCGGTCAATTCTTTTTCAATTCTTTTTTGTTCTGTAACAACCCTTGCGATGACCACAGCGCCCAATACATTCCCTTTTTCATCCTTATAAACAGAACCGTTAAACAGCACATAGGTTAGCTCTCCGTCTATGACCGTGAGTGGGAAATTTTTTACAAAACCTTTTGCAAATACCTTTAGGTAAACTTCACGGGCTTTTTGTGGTTCGGTAAAATAATCGTCAAAATTAGTGCCTACCAGTTTTTCGCGTACCGAACCTGTAATTTCGGCCCAGGCTTCATTCATATCCGTAATGACACCTTCCTTACTAATGGTTATCAGGGGATCAAGGCTGGCCTCTATCAGGCTTCTGGCATATTGTGATTCTCTTGTTTGTTTTTCCATGCTTTATTTATTTAACTGCCGGAAGCTTGCTTCAGGATGCTTCTTTTATGGTGCGAACCAGGCCAATACCGGCAGAAAAAAACATGATCCCAAGTATGCCATAAATGACAAGCGATTTAACATCCCTCACCCCTCCAGATGTATTGTTGAATAAGATGGCCGTGTAGATAAGGCTGCTTATCCCAAGGAGGGTTAGTATTACGCCAAAGATTTTTTTAATGTCCATGTTTTTGTTTTATGCGATTCACCCAATTTCCTCAATTGGGCTTCTTCGTTTGTCCTTTAATTGTTTAAAGTGGGATGGAGAAAGCCCGGTCACTTTTTTAAATTGATTGGACAAATGCGCTACGCTGCTGTAATTCATTTTCCAGGCAATTTCTGTGATGTTCAATTCATCATAGATGATCAACTCTTTAATTCGTTCGATTTTGTGGGCAATAATGAATTGTTCGATGGTTGTTCCCTGTACTTCTGAAAACAATTTTGCCAGAGAAGCATAATCGCGTTCCAGTTTTTTGCTCAGGAATTCAGAAAAAATAACTTTATTCCCATCACTGGTATGATGCACCATTTCCACAACTGCATTTTTGATCTTTTCAATTAAAATGGCCTTTTTGTCGTCCATCAATTCAAGTCCTGTACTACTCAATTCTGATTTAAGTAGGTCCCGTTGTTCAGCAGAAATATTTTCCAAGATTTCTACTTCCCCCAGATCAACAACAATAAAGTGCAGGCCAAGCTTTTTCAGGGCTTCTTTCGCTGCCATTTTGCAGCGATTGCTGACCATATATTTAATGTATAGTTTCAATAAAATATGCTTAACAGAAATACATGTAAAAATACATCTCTTTATCTTTAAAAATGTTACACAATTTCGAGGATACCTTACATGATTCACACATTTACCCCCAACCCCCTGAAATTGCCTGTAGAAACAGCTTCTATTCAGGCTTATCCGGCTTTTCGCTGTGTAGTGAATTCCACTTGAATGGCCCTATGAGCTTCGGCATTTTTTTTGAAATGCCCTGGAAGTCAAGTTTCAGCTGCAACAATGGCGGCATGGTATCGCCCAGTAAAAAACCCCAGGGTTTTAAAGCGTCAACGCGGTCGAATAAAAGTTTGATGATGGCCATGAGCGGAATGGATAAAAACATACCCGGGATGCCCCATAAAGCAGCACCTGCGATCACGGCCATTAGGCAGACGAGTGCATTGAGTTTTACTTTAGCTCCGACAATCTTCGGAACGATGTAGTTGTTGTCAACAAATTGAATAAAGGTGTACAGCGCAAACACGTAGAGTACATACACCGGCGACTTGGTGACAAAAGCAATAGCCATAAACAGTACCACAGCGATCATTCCGCCCAAATAAGGGATGATATTGAGCAAGGCACCGATAATGCCAAGCAGGATGGCATATTCAATCCCGAGTGCCAGCAATCCGGCAGCGTTCATGATGGCAACGATGGCAAATTCGGCAAAAAGCCCGCCGAGGTAGCTCTGGATGATGGCTTTGGTTTCGGTCAGGAATTCGTTTACCTGAAGGTTGTTTTCTGTGCCAAAAAGCTTGTGCAGAAACCGGACCAGATGGGGTTGGTAAAACAAAATCATAAACACGTAAACGGGGGTTAAAAAAATGATGGCCAACATTCCTCCCATGGTGGTCAGGGTAATGCCAATTGCAGCGCCGCTGTTATTGATCAATTCCCCTTTGGCATGGGTGATCCAGGCATTTATTTTTCGGAGACTGATGTTAAAATATTCAGAAATCCAGCTAACGGTTTGGTTCAGTAAATCCTCAAACCGGATTGCCAATTGCGGCCATGCCTCGCCCAACAGGCTTGCTTGGGAAGACAACAGCGCTACCATGACGCTTAAAATCAACAGGGCAATGGTCAGCACCATGGCAATGGACATTGCCCGGTTTATATTTTTCTTTACCAGATAATTTACAGCTGGGCTAATCGCAATGGCAATGATGGTGGCATAAATGACAGGCAAAATGATGTCCTGAGCTATAAAAAGCATGCTGATGAGAACATAAAAACCCACTAAAAGGAGCGTTGCTTTTACAAAGAATGGCAATTTCAGGTGTGCATTCATTATATCTTGTCTTCATCATTGGAATCGGCTTCATGATCCCCGGCAGAAAAGCTTTTGACAATTTTTATGATTCCGGTAGCAACTGTTTTGACAGCGTCAGGATTGTTCGCAATAAGATTGGTAATACCAAATTGCAAAACCGTGCCGAAAAGTTTTTTTGCCGGACTGTCAGAAGTACGTTCAAACAATACTTTGGAAAGATAACCAACGACCAAACCAGTAGAGGTGCTTATAATTTGGTCGGTCAATCCCTGATATTCGCCAACCTCTTTGAAGGTGCTTTTGATCAGGTTAATGGGTTTTATGCTTTCGTAAGCGAGATTGAATTGCATTTTCAGCTCTTCCCGTTCTACATTCTGTAAGCTTTCCAATTGAAGGATGGCCACCCTGAGGTCGGCTGCTGAATTAATTATTTGCATGGCCAGGCTTATTGAAGCGCTTTTATAATAATTAAATCACTGATTGGCTTTTTAATCCATTTGTACAGAAAAACCTTCAATATGATTCCTGCAAAAAGATAAAATGCAGCTACAATAAAAAAACCATAATAAGATTTACCGAGCAGCTCTCCCAGAAACAGCGCTATGCCTATGGTTAACACCAGCAAAAACAGCGCCAATGTCAGGATAACGCTCAACCGGGCAATCATTGACGTGGCGACACAAATGATGGTCTCCAGGGCTTTGAGCTTTGATAGTTCAAAGGTTGTTTTGCCATAATCTTCGGCTTTGTCAACCAATGATTCAATCAAATTTACCGGTGTTTCCATATTATTTCTTAATTATTTCCAGCATCCGCAAGCAGTAATATCCAACAAAAATAATTTGTTGCATATTACAATTTGCAGATTGCCTGTGTGTTACTTAGAAGCTTTGATCAATTCTTCTTCGGCTGTTTTCACCTTCGCCTTCCCGTTTTCAACCATTTGTGTTGTTTCTTTTTTGACGGATTCGAATTTCTGTGTAATGGCGTTGATGAATTCATTGAATTTTCCTTCCACTTCGCTCACGTAATCGTTGCTTTTTTGAGAAATTTTCTTCCGGGTGGAAGAACCTTTATCCGGAGCAAATAAAATGCCCAAAGTTGCGCCGGCAGCAACGCTGACCAATACGCCCAGTAATACTTTTGTTGAGTTCATGATTATTTGTTTTTATGATGATGATTAAAAGAAAGCGCGCCAGAAAGCGGGTTACTTAGATTCGCATGTTTTGCAGGGAAGCCAAAAGCCCGAATGCCCTTAACAACCAAATGATCACAATGACTACTACCGCTATATTCAGGATGTTTTTGATCTTGCGATCCATCGGAATGTAGTTGTTTACCAGCCAAAGGAGGACCCCCACAACAATCAGTACAAGCAGAACATTAAATAATGGCATAATCTTGATTTTTAAGTGATGCAGGCAAAGGTAGTTTGCTCTATTCCTTCTGCTGTTATATAATTTTTGGAATAAGTTGTATGATTTATCAGGTGGGGTTCTATTTAATGCCTGTCCATTTAGTCGGGTGTCCGGGCTTTAACTACCTCCGGAAAATAAAGACAGACACTATTTATCCAGGTTTGCGTTTAAGACAATAATTTCCTCCCGGATTTTTTTGCCACTTCGTCGCGGGTCAGATTGTATCCTTCGCAATAGTTTTGCAAACTCATTTGTTTGCACAGTAATTTATGTACTACCGGAGTTTTTTCAAATTGGTCGAGTTTGAACTTGTTTTTTACCTGTTCGCTGCCCAACTGTTCTTGTGCTGTCTGAATGGTGAGATTGATGAGTTTTGCAAAAATTGATGGGTATTTGTCGGTTAAGTTGTTTTTGTACACCTTTTGAAAGGTACCAATTAAAACTTCTTCCGCTTCTTTTGGGGTTGGCGAAATTTGTAAGGCAATGTGATAAAGCAAAGAACTATAAGTATCGTACAACTTTTCTATTGTGCTTGAGTGGTTGTTCATGATTTCGATTTTGTTTGGTTTAGAGGCTTTAATGCAAAACCACTGGAAGAAAGACACAAAGACCCATTCCATTAAAAAATGGGCTTTGTGCGGGTTAAAAGAACAGTCTTTCAATTTTTCAAGGTTACCTTATGGGTATGAAAACTAAAAAAATAGTGTTTGTCTGTTTATAAGGCTTCAAAGCGGGCACCCCGCCAGGCGGGATGACCAATTTTGGATCCGGGCGCAACACAGCCATCGGACGCTAAAGCCAGTCACCATTTATGGATTTCGCATGATGACAATGACCTCCGTATGGATTTCCCTTTCCGTTTTCAGCTGCACCAGGTGCGTTCCATTGGAAGTCTGAGATGCATCAATTTTAAAGGTATTCAACCCTACGTGTGCCTTGATTTTATCGCTCAGCACCACCTGACCCAACGTGTTGATGAAGCTAAACGCAACCTCTTCTTCGATGGCTGATTGGAAACTAAGGGTTACGCTTTCGCTGGCAGGATTTGGCCAAAGCTTTACTTGTTCCAGGTTTTCATTCACACGATGGGCGATTCCCAGTTCTGAAGTTGGAGTCCCAGTGTGGGGATTACCCGTTTCAATAATTGCAGCAGCTGGTAAATCAATGCTGAGATCACCCGTTGAAGGAACACATGGCAGCAGGATCATACACATCGAAGCACAACCATAAGCGTCGGTGACCGTGAGGATTATTTTCACCGTGGACCACCCTACATAAATGATGATTTCCGAAGTTCCCTGGCCGCCCTGGATGAAGCATTTTTCACCCACTATTTGCCAGTTGTAGGTTATCGGGCCGAGGCCGCCAGTCACTTCGCTGGAGATAACGACGCCGTGCGTGTTGCATTCAACACTTTCCGGAAGGATGATTGCGCATTCCAGGAACGTGTCTGGTATCCAGGTAATGTGCTGCACATAGGTGGCGGTATTGCCGCAGGCATCCGTAGCAACCCAGGTTCTTGTAACGATAAATTCACCAGGGCTTCCCCCCGGAACAATCGTTTCAGAATAGGTAACCGTCCCTGGCTGAGCCAGATCAACGGCATGCACTTCCGGAGCTGGTGGCAGCGGCGCACAGATAATGGTGACATCGGCCAGCGTTTCGCTGAAACCAGGTGGCAGGTCATCCATGATGTCTACGCTGAAAGTAAAAACACTCATGTTGCCACAGGCATCCGTTGCCATCCAGGTGTAGGTTCTGCGTTCATAATATCCCTCCGCTTCGCAATCTTCCGCGAAAGTGACTTTTATGGTCAAAACGGGGATGATATCCTGGTCGCAATCATCGCGGATGAGGACGCTGTGTTCATTCAGGTCGTTCAAATTTTCGATGACATAAACTTGCGAAGATGGAACTACGTTGTGGTCGTTGTCTAAGAAAGGCAGTATGACCGACCCAGCCGGAATGATAATTTCCGGCGGTGTATGGTCGTTCATGGTGATCGTTTGGCGGATCTGGGTCACATGGCCACAAATCCCAACCGCTGTCCATGTCCTTATGACGGACAAACCATTGCAGGGAACATCTAATGTGTCCGCTTCCATGGTGACCGCAACAAAGGTTTCCGCGCAAACATCATACGCCGTGACCACCGGAATGGAAAGGTCATCGCAAACTTCTTCTTCTACCCCCTGAATGATCGGTCCACGGTTATCCCTTACATGGATAATTTGTAGTCTGGTCGCTGAATTGCCACATGAATCTCTTAGCGTGATCTCGCGATATAAATCGTATTCAAAAGGACAATCGCCGCGAATCGTCGTATCCCTTGTCGTCATAATGACGGTGCCATTACTGTTGTCGTTTGAAAATATCTCTGGTAGTGTCTCATCGCACCCGATGGTCATTTCCGGGATGAAGTTGACAAAAACAGGACTGGTTTCGTCGATCATCCGGGCAATTACCGTAAGTTCCGTCTCATTTCCGCAGACATCTGTGGCCGTCCATTTTAATTCTATCAATACCATGAATCCATCAACGGTGCAATCACCAATTTCAAGGATTCTTTCGGTAAAGCTTACAAAGCCCCCCGACAGGCAGGCATCTTCAAGCACGACATCGTTGACGCCAAAGCTTGTGTAATGCCCATTAGTGTGCGCAGGTGCATATTCCAGCGTCAGCACCTCTCCTGAATCCAGTGCTGCAAGCGCAGCATTCAGAAATACCAGGTTAAGTTGATTTTGGTCATTCAACAGCAGAATAGCGGTATCTCTGGCTACATTGCCACAGGCGTCGTAAGCCTCGTAAGTTCTTCTGATAGCAACGCCACTGCCACAAGGATTTGGGATGTTAATGTCCTGAAAAACCAGAACAGTGGAACCGCCGCACTGATCCGTGGCGACTACTTCGTAAAGGTTCGGATCGTTGATGCATGCAGTGTCCCGAACGCCTGTAATTACCGGGCCCTCATCATCTGTAAGGGTGATGTTTTGCGTCACAATCGTTACATTCCCGCAGCGATCCGTTGCGCGCCACGACCGCACGATTACCTGGCCAAACGGGCAACCCGGCGCCAGTGCCGTTTCTTCTACAAGCACCACACAGGCGCACAGACACTCATCGGTGGCGTAGATGCCAGGGGGCGCTTCAGGAATTGCATTACAATTGTTTGCATTTTTTTTGATTTTACAAGTTAATTTTTCGGTTGTCTGAGTACCCGTTAGCAAACCCAAATTGTTAAACCGGACTTTTTCCCTGGATAACCCTCAAAACAACAACAATGAGTGCAATAACCAGCAGGATGTGAATAAGGCCACCTGCATTGTAACCAACAAACCCAATAAGCCATCCGATGACTAAAATTACTGCGATGTAATAAAGTAAATTACCCATACCATTTGTATTTTAAATAGTGAATCGGTTTTATTTGTGGTAATCTTCAGGATGTCCTTATTCTTACAACAACAGAATCAACAACAACACAACGAGGAGCAATGCACCAACAGACAGGTATACGCCGCCACTTCCTTGTTCTTTAAGCTCCTTTTTGATGGAACGCACTTCTTTGCGCAGCGCTTTTTTCTCTGACAT
>JABWAJ010000707.1 GCA_013361075.1 Saprospiraceae bacterium
GCCAACGGAAACGGCAAATCGGGAAATCTACTTTGAAATGAAGCCCGGCGTTGTAATACTTGGTGGCTTTAATGCAACTGAAACGGCTTATGAACAACGCGATTGGGAAGCTTACCCAACCATACTGAGCGGGGATATTGGCATTTCAGGCGACAGCACCGACAACAGCTACCACCTGCTTTACACACTTGGCACCGACAGCACGTCGCGAATAGATGGTTTCACCATAGCTTTTGGGCAGGGCATCCACGCCAACTCCAATTATTTTGGCCACTATAATGGAGGCGGCGGTTTGTTTGTTGATACCGATACAGCACATCCGACTGCCGCTCCCGGCATTGCTAACTGTACATTTTTTCGGAACACGGCTAAAAATGGCGGTGCGGTACACCTGAAAAACGGGGCCAACCCAATTTTCAGGAATTGCGCTTTTCGACAAAACAGAAGCACACTTTTGGGCGGGGGCATGTATAAAGACGGAACAGCCAGCGAAGAACAACCTTTTGTTTTAGAAAATTGCTTGTTTGAACAAAATCGCGCAAGAGCAGAAGGCGGCGGCCTGGCGTTGAACAATGCTTGCGAAAATCATAGGTTGTTGCGTTGTATTTTTCGGAGCAATTATGCCATGTCAGATGGTGCAGGAATCTATTATTTTTCCAATTGCCCGCAGGGAGAAATCAAAATTGAGGAATGCCTATTTGAATTTAATGATGGGGCAGTGGGGGGAGGCATCGGATACATACAAGGAACAGTACCGTTGCCTCAGAATACATGCCAAATAACAATTACCCACTCTATATTTAATAATAATAATGCCAGAGCGAGTGGGGGAGGGGCAATCGAAGTGGCAATTATTTCCGAGCCACGCTTCCATCTTATTCTCAATGATTGCAAATTTGAACAGAATGCTTCTTTAAACCCAGGCGGGGCATTATATTTTTTTACAGAAACAGAAACTCCATCCGATCTTAGCATAAAGAACTGCGTTTTTATAGGCAACACAAACGTCACTGCAGAAGGCACAGGTGGTGCCATCATGGCCAGTGGTTTTTTCAATCAAGCTTACAACAACATCCTGATTGCCAATTCCTTGTTTTTAAAAAACAGTGGTGTTTTGCGCCTGGATACCGGTGATGGGATTTTAGACGCCTCTTTGCGCAACTGCACTTTTTATGACAATGGCAGGCGGCCTTTTGTCAAGTATTGGGCACCGGAATTCGATGAAGATTTTTTCTTAGCCATGCGTTTTGAAAACTGCATCATCTGGGAACCCAACAAGCCTCTCAATCGCCTGTTTACCAACGGGGCGAATGTGGTGATGAACGGGTTTAGTTTTCGCAACAGCCTGCTCAGTGTGCCCGCCTGCGACTTGCCCGGTGGGCCGGAAGCATGTGCTGAAAACAATTTGTTCAACCTGTACCCCCGGTTTTTGGATACTTTAGCCGGCGATTTCCGACTCGCGGCCTGTTCGCCGGCCATCAATGCAGGTGCCTATACGGGGCTGGATACGCTGGGGATTCAGACGGATCTGAACGGCGCGGCCCGCATACAGGAAGGAATTGAAGACATGGGCGCTTTTGAGCAGCCTGCCGATACGATTCAGGCCGTTTTCCATATTCAGCATGCCAGTGCTGCACAAGTTGCCGACGGCAGTCTGTCCCTGATTTCCATTGAAGGAGGAGTGCCGCCTTATCTGCTGTCCTGGAGTTTTGGAAACTCAGGGGATACCTTATCCAATTTATTGCCCGGAATTTACCCGGTTACCGTATCAGACAGTTCGGGCTGTTCGGTTACTTATGCCCTGGAAGTAAGTGCGCCAAACGCCGGCCAACCATCACTTGAAGAAAAAAACAGCAGCTTCAGGTTACGGCCCAATCCGTTTACGGGCACAGTCATCCTGACCAATGACCACTTACCGACGGCAATTTCATCAACTGGAGTGGTTGTCCTTTACGACGCTTTTGGCCGCGAAGTGCTGCGCGAACCCCTCCGGCCAATAAACGGAAGAATAAAGCAGGAACTTGACCTGGCGCACCTGGCCGCGGGGGCGTATTTTTGTGCCATTGAAGTGGCGGGTATCGTTCTATGGCGCGCAACGGCCATCAAGCAATAGCAGCCCTACTTTTCCTGTTCATCCAGGTACCCTTCCCGGACGGCATCTTCAGAAATACCGTGCAATTGCACCGGTTCTGCTTTGCGTTTCCGCATGC
>JABWAJ010000708.1 GCA_013361075.1 Saprospiraceae bacterium
GTTGTTGTGGGGCACGAAGCAGAGCGGGTTCAGCCATTCTTAGCAAACTTACCTGTTAACATCATTTTTAACCCCGAATACGCTACCGGCATGACGACTTCCATTCAGGCCGGGATCAGGGCTGCGTCCAGCGATACCGACGGATTTATGATATGTTTATCTGACATGCCACTGATCGAGACCACAACTTACTGTACCTTGATCGGTGCTTTTGACGAAAAAAAGAAAACGGATAAAGCCGTCATCGTGCAACCGGTTTTCGAAGATACTCCGGGTAATCCGGTTATTTTTTCCGCATGGTATAAAAACGAAATTTTGGCATTAACGTTCACCGAGGGCTGCAAACCCATTGTACAAAAGAACAGTAAACACCTGCACCGCATTGCACTGCCCACTCAATCGATTTTAATGGATGCAGATACAGAAGCCGCATACAGCGCTTTGGTGGGCAATTGAAATGGCGTAATGGCCTGTTTTACCAAATTCACCCCCTTTCTACACCGCCGCTTCTTTTTCCAGCGCTTCAAAAAATTGTTCCGATAACATTTTCGTAACCGGTGTGATGACACGGCCGCCCATGGTAGATAACATGCCCGAAAGTTTCACATCGGCGGTGTATTGCACTGCTGTTTGGCCGGTTTCTGTAGTCGACAAATTCATGTGCACTACAGCATTGGCGTTGCCGATTTTGCTGTTTTGCTGAATACTCAGAGAAAAACTTTCAGGCTTTTTGCGATCCGCCAGACTTAGGTTACCGGAAAAAGCTCCTCCAACCGGTCCTATTTTCAATTGGGCAACCGCTTTGTAGTTGTCCTCATCAATTTTTTCCAGACTGGTGATGCCCGGAGTAATTCTTGCCAGGACTTCCGGGTCCATCAACAGGTCCCAAACGGTTTCGCGGGGTGCGTTGACTGTATAATTGCCATCAAGCGTCATATAAGTTATTGGTTTATGAACAGTAGATGAATGAATAAACGCAATTAACGGCGATTGCCGGGAAGTTTACAAAAGCAATGATTTTCGGAATTCTCCCGGAGTCAGGCCGGTTGCTCGTTTGAATGTCTTTACAAAGTAATTCAGGTTATTGAATCCGCAAGCCAAACTGATTTCTGTAACCGAAACATCACTGGCCTGCAACATAATCCTGGCCGTTTTAATCCGCTGTTCAAGAACAAATTCAAGCGGAGAAAGGCCAAACTGTTGTTTAAAACACCGAAAAAAATGCGGCTCACTCATAAAAGCCTGCCTGCTGAGGTCTTGCACCGATAGCGGATTTTGGAGATTTTTGCGGATGAATTCGGCCACATGCGCCATGCGGTTTGATTGCGCTTGCTGACGCGGGTCCTCGAGCAGGATGTGCCGGGCTTTCGTCTGCATCAGACGCACCAGAAGTTCCTGCAAAACGAGGTGTGCGAAAAAGTCCTTGGCTTCGTTGTTCTCGGTAAAAATGGCAATCAGTCGCCGCAACAGTTGGGTAATCATCTGGTCGTTGGTGAAATGAAACCCTTCGCCATTGTAGTTCCACCCGCCACCATCAATGTCCATCATCGGAATTTTCCGGTTGAGCCGCTCACACAATTCTGCCACTTTTTCCGGTTCAATGCCCAGCGTCAGGCACTGAGTCGGGGTTTTAAAAGATGCTTCAGGAAAATCAATGTAACAGGTTTTTCCGGGAGACAAAACCAAACTTTGGCCTGGCAGAAATTCAAACACCGGGGTTTCGTCCACATGCATCAACTTTTTTCCAGTAATCATACTGGCCAGTACCGGAATCTGAAAGCTTAATCCTACCTCATAAGCCGGGTTCAGCGTCTCATAAATACAAAGCTCCGACTTCTCCAGGGTATAAGCCGTGCGATTTTCCACCACCTGCTCTAATCGGCGGGTTTGGAAATGAGAAGAAAGGTCGGAATTAGAAAGCATGTCTAATCTGGTTTAGCATTATCCCGAAATCTTGATGCCATGACGGCTTGTTGTCCCCGCAAAGATATTCTCTAAAAAGCAATTAATATTTCAAAAATAAACAGAATGGTCTGATATAAATTTGGACAAATCATGTTTTGATAGAATTGTTGTGAAATATGATAAGATCGTACACTTGGAATGTATTGCAATACAACTTATCTTGACGTCAAATTCAAACACGGAAAATATGGGCAACAAAATCCATGTTAAAGTAAATGGCAAAGACCATCAT
>JABWAJ010000112.1 GCA_013361075.1 Saprospiraceae bacterium
GGGAAGTCGCCCAGCCTGTTCATCCGCTCCATCCGCCTGCACCATAGCCGGCATTTGCTCCAAACCACTACCCTCACCGTTTCCGAAATTGCCTACGAAGTGGGGTATTCCGCCCTCAATAATTTCTCCGATGCGTTTATGGAGGAATTTGGCGAACGCCCGACTGCAGTGCGGAGGTGAGGCCCGTGTGCCATTTACCCTGCAGGAAAACGACCTGAACTTAGTGTCGAAATAGCATACAAGGGCACATTTATCATCCAGGTTTGTTCCCGGAAAGGACTCATTGAGCTGCGAATGGCGACCCCGGGTTTGTATTTTTCTGCAAAAACTTTCAAACTCTTTGCCTTTAAATTTTCTTCCGCTTTTACTTCAATCGGGATGACCCCGTTTCGGGATTGAATCAAAAAATCAATTTCGGCAGTGGCGTTTGAGGCTGTCCAATAATAGAGTTCATGCTCGGTTTTCAATTGCTGCGCAACGAATTGCTCCGTCAACGCGCCTTTAAATTCTGTCAGAATATTGTTTTTATCTAAAAGGATTTTAGGATCAATTTTGGCAAGCGCATTCAAAAGACCGATGTCCAACAGGAATAATTTGAACACATCCATATTTGCATAAGCATTTAAAGGAATTATGGGTTTTTCTACCAGGCTCACTTTGAGTACCATACCGGCGTCGGAGAGCCAGTTGATCGCTGCCTCAAATTCTTTTGCCCGTCCGCCTTTTTTGATTTGACCGTACATGAATTTTCGATTTTCTTTCGCCAATTGACTGATCAGGGTATGCCAGACCAACCTGATTTTTGGCACGGTTTCAATGGGTGCATACTTTGCAAAATCGTTTTCGTAGCCGATCAAAATTTTTTCCTGGATCGCCCGAACTTCATTTAAATCGCCACGTTGAAGGTAACTGTCTACTGCTTCAGGCATACCTCCTATGAAATAGTAAAGCCTCAATATCTCCACCAATTTGTCGTGAAAAATGCTTATTACCTGCCAGTTTCCCGCCGCTAAATGTTCTTTCAACAGGCTTTGTTCTGTATTTTCCAAAAATTCGTAAAAACTCATCGGATACATCCGCAGAAAATCCACTTTCCCGACGGGGAATGCCGTATTTTTTTGTATCGAAACACCCAGCAAAGAGCCGGCCGCAACGATGTAATATTCAGGGGCTTGCTCACAGAAATATTTCAATGCAGTCAATCCCTTTTCTGCCTCCTGAATTTCGTCAAAAATGAGTAACGTTTTGCCAGGCTGTATTTTGTGGTTGGCTTCAATTTCAATGATGGACAGAATGCGTTTTATATCAAAATCCGGTAGGAATAATGATTTTAGCCGCTCGCTGCTCTCGAAATTGAGGTAAACAACTTGCTCAAATTCATTTTCACCGAACGCTTTCATCAGCCAGGTTTTGCCTACTTGACGGGCTCCTTGTAAGATTAAGGGCTTCCGGTTGGGAGCATTTTTCCATTTAACCAATGACTCATAAAGGTTTCTTTTCATACTGACCTTAGTTTTGATACAAATTTACATTTTTTCAAACTAAAAAATGAGTTTAAATACATTTTTTCAAATGAATAAATGTATTTTTTCCCGCTTTTAAATTGAAAACCAGATTGATTTTCTCCGATGCATTTATGGAGGAATTTGGCGAAAGGCCAACGGAGGTGCGGAGGTGAGACTTCGCGCAACACACTACGCTTTCATTATCAATTGGTTGAAAATGCGCCCCCTTTCTTCCTGCAACATAGCAAGTAAAGAAAAACTTCGCCGTGCAACCTAAGAAGAAGCCTTTGAATGATGGGAGGAAGCCCTTTCCTCCGGCTTGCCCACACCTTTGTGACATCAATTTTCCACAGTTTAAAACTACATACCATGAAAAAATCACTCTTTTCCATCATCCTTATCCTGAGCTTCAGTTTTTCACTTTCTGCCCAAAACACCGCTACCTGGCAGGGCGGCAAGCCAGGCCGTAGCACCGACTGGACCTGCCCCGACAACTGGAGCAATGGCCATGTACCTGATGAGTTCACGCAGGTCATTATTCCTTTCGGTGTCATTTACTACCCGGTTCTCCAATCTGTCGAGGCACCCATTGATGCCCTGCTGGTGGAAGGCGGCGCCTCATTCACCATCCGGGAGGGCGCGAAGCTCACCATCCTCTGTGAAACGGGTATTTTCGAAGGTGTTACCATTCTTGGCAAAATCTGGAATGACGGGACGCTAAATATCGATGAAGTTACTGAGGTAAACACCGCTTTCTTACAACGGGTGAAGGGCAACGGCATCGTCATCAGATCATTGGAGGGCGTAGATTCGTTGGTGAGAAAATAGCATTCGTTCCGGGTAGTGTACGGTCAGTTCAAAACCGACCGTACACTAAAACTTCACATTTAAAAATAACGATAACGTGAAAAAAGTATTCATTTTTCTCCTGATCTGCCTTTCGGCACTTTCCATCAAAGCCCAGGACAACAAAATCATCATCGGCGCCCCCAGTATGTGATGGGACAAGCAAAAACTCCAGAAACAAGCAGAAAAAGCCCTTGCAGAAAAAAAGTTTGATGGAAAATCCCTGTACCTCGGTATTGCCAATACCCTGGAGGAAGGCATGGACATTAAAAAGGTGCAAAAATATACTTCTGCCGCTCAGTGCACCTCTGGATGGCAAGGAATCGGCTGGGAAATCAACTCCCAAGTGAAGTTCCCAAAGTTCCTGTACTCAGTAATCACTTCATCCTATCATCCAATGAGCTGTTCCTGTTAACAATAAACTTATTGGAATAAACCGGATTTTGACCTCCAAAAGTTGCCACAACCCAATACATTCCACCGGGTAAATCTGAAAGATCTATCCGAATTTGATCCTGATTCACTTTAGAAAAGTTTGCGTGAATTACCCTTCCTAATATATCTATAAGAAATATAGACGACTCCATTGGTTCACTGCAATTTAACCCGGATATAAAGCAATAGTCAGTAGCTGGATTAGGGTAAACGGACAGGGAATTATTGGCATTAGGCAGGGTATCCTCCTTTACAGCTCTTCCACGAATCCCCCACAATTCTTTACAGTTCTCAATGTCCATGGGGGTACAACAAAACTCATCAAAGTCTAATCTTATAGAGGTGTCTTGTGACCCAAAATTATTAGGTGCAAATCCCATGTTATCTTCCCGAAGGGTAACAGTATATAAGCCTGAACCAAACGAATAGTAAGGCTCAATGATCAATTTATTTCCGTAAGTTACAGGAAGCCAACTTCCATCTGACAACTTAACGTGCCAACTATATACCGATATGCAATTGGGGTTAGTAACTTCAAACTCATATCTTGCAATTTGTTTTTCAAAACAATAAATCCCTTCACCTGGCATAGGAGTTTCGCCTTCACAATATAGATCGGCATACAATAAATCTCCACAAGTTTTTGAAATAGAAAATTCTGGTTTATAAGGTTCCGGGTTAAAAAAATCATCAACCAGATTATAAACAACTTGATTATCAGGATGATCAAGGCGATACACTTCGGGAGGATTGTTAAAGATATTTATTGCACATTCATCTATCGGATTACCCGCAGAAATTCTCCCGGGAATTTGAAGAAATGCTTGTGCACCACAAAATTCCCTGACAGCACAAAAATAATGTTCGAGAAATGCTGCCTGACACGCAGGGGCTAATTGCATAAACCAATTGGTGTCGTCGAATCCATAAGTATTTTCAAAGTTGCCGGGTTCACCTGCAGGAATATTATTGGAGCACGTTTCGCCAGCACCAAAATCAAAATACATAAAATATGGCATGTTTTCAACCTCACACCCCATAGGACTTATCCCTGAAGTGTTCCCGGAACCCCAGTGGCATACTGCACATTCGTCAATAATAGCCGGGAATTCTTCACCCATACACGGCGCACTATTAAATGGGTTGTCAGGAGGATATGCGTTTGCCATGCATTCCGGAAAAATAGTATCTACCGTCGGAGGGGATGTAATTTCCCGAGGTCTAATTGGATGAGCATCAAAATCAAAAAGTAGCAACCTTTTAGTCGGATTTTGAGGATCTACAAAGAATAAATTATATTCGGTTTGGCCGTTTGGATTTTCACCCAGAGCAGGGTTCTCAGCATTCATGACTACAAATGATCCTATACTTGTCGCATATTCCCTTATCATAGTTAAAAGGTTATAGGTAATATCGTATGCCCCATCCTCAGCCAGGTCATTCCAGCCCCACATCCTAACCTGGCCCATGTGCAACGCAGTGTAACCACGGTCAATATAAAACCTGGCACAATAATATAACCACATTCTACCTTCTATTCGGGACACATCGGGACAATCTGCAAGAAAAGGTATACTAAGATTTACAATTCGATTTTCTCTGAAGATTAAATCCTGTTTTGGAATACCATTGTTAGTGTAGTACACGGAGTCAAACTCTGGGTCGTTTGCAAATGCATTGATCACCTGAATCGGAATAATTAATTGGTCGTCCCAGTTTTCATCTATATCTATAAATTCAAAAATACCCGCTTGAATAACAGGCCGAATCAAACCTGCACAATCGTACATTCTGTTAATATCGCATACTAATTGCTCAACAGCTCTTTCATAACCCGACCCTTCATGTATTTGGTGTGATCCTCCCCACTTTCCTGCTGCACGAACAATCATAGAGGCATTTAAATCTACCATCATTTGAATTGCCGAGCAATATTCATCCGGGCAAAAAAAAGACCAATTTGCCGGGTCTCGATTGCACGTATCTGCATTTGAAATATTTGTTTCAACAATATATTCCATATCCAGTGCACGGGCAAGAATTCGCTCTATACCAGCCAGACAGGTGTTTTCAATATACGGTTGATTCACAATTGGGCAATTGGCTGGATTTACAAATCCGCAGTTTAGGAAAGTTGGACTGATTTGACATGTTTGCTGGGAAAATAGAAAATTTCCAAAACACACAAAAAAGACGAAAGCTAATAGCCTGTTTTTCATACTTTTAAATTTTAATTTATGAAAAATCATCTAAGTGAGGGAGTAAACCATTGAGGGCAGGACTATGCTCCTCAAAAAAGGCTGCGATTGGGCAATGACTGAACGATCCCGAAGGGTGAATGCCCACAGGGCATTCAAGTGAAGGAATGCGTCAGCGGTGTTGAGCGTTTTCCCGCCAAGCTGCCCCATCGCAACAAGGCCATTGAGCAATTGCGTATGGAAGCATTCAGATAAAGGCAAGTTGGAAAAGGAAATTATGTTTTAATTTGTTAATAATCAGTGCCTCTTCACTCCACTACTACCTTCTGCACCCCTGATTCCCCCGTTCGCAAATCCCGGATTTCAAGGAAATATATTCCAGGGGGAAGATGCTCTACGTCGAGGGTGGTTTTTGTATTAACTTGTTGTAATGACAGTAAGCTGAGTCCGGCACTATTGTAAAACCGGATAGCCATTTCCTGTTGTGAATATCCATCCCATTCCACCACCAAATGTTTAGATGTGGGGTTCGGGAAAATGCGGATATCATATTCTTCCACAAAAGCAGTCGAAGATATAAGGTCTGCCCCGTCGCAGTCTTCGTCAATGCCGTTGCTGGGTATTTCCATCGCAGAGGGGTTAATGTCTGCGTTTTCGTCATCGCAGTCAACATCGGCCGGGTAGCCGTCATTGTCCAAATCCGGCATTTCCCAATATACCGTCAACTCCGGATGAAGTGAGGCATTGGGGTGGTCGCTGGAAGCGAAAATTAAAGCCCTGTAAGGGTTTTGCTCATTTACCATGCTCAATGCTAAGCCATGGTTGCCCTCACCCAACGAGACAATATCTGCAATCAAGGGGAGTACTTCAATATCCAGATAATCCTGTGTTGGGCTTGTACTTTTTGGGACAATCACTTCATTTACATCGGTAACGGCAGGCTTTCTATTCCACGTAACGGCGTGTTCCTGCCAGGCGGAGGTCACTCTGCGGATGCGTAAATCATTTTCGCCGGTATGTACATTAAAACTTTCGTAGGGGTCGGTCGGGTTATAGTACAGAGAGAGCAAAGCTGAAGTTATCACGGCGTTTTCGGGAATTTGGTCTAAATCGAATTGAATCAGGGTATGTTTGAATACGGTGTTGCCCAGCCCCGTCCACGTATAAATAGTGTTACTTTCCAGGTTGCCACTAGGTTCGTTTGGGAACAGACTTATAAGCGTGGCATCTTTGCCCTCTGCTGAACCGGGTTTTAAGTTCAGGATTTGCTGAGCGTTGAGGTTGCAAAAAGAAAAGGATAGAAATAAAAGGAGTAACGGTTTTTTCATGTTAATTTTTTTTTGGTAAAGGCATGCAGGGTAGGCCGCCCTCATTTGTAAAGAGATTTTTTTATGTGAATGAGTTTTGCGTTAGCGGATTAGTCCCATTATGGCGGTGCGCCAATGATTAGACTTGCTGCGATGGGTCAGCGGTGTATAGCCCATTTTTAGCGCGAGATGATTCCCACCGCAACAAGTCTATTGAATCGTGGTTGTTAACCTAAATCAATATCAGTTGCCCCAATGACATCCCAGTCTGGCGGGTTCCCATTATTCCCGCCCTTTACCTCCACCTGCTGCTCGGCAGTGAGCTTCACCTGCAGGAACTTCTCCAGTTTTTTTTCTTCTGACTTTTTCATGTTGCAATTGATTTTAAAAAATGGTCCCTACTTCTTTTTTGGGTGGTTTCGGGTTCGCCCACCTTGGTTTTTGGGGTTAAATTCCGGCGATGTCATCCCTGATGATAAATTGGGTAGTGATGATATCATCCCCGCCCTTTACCTCCACCTGCTGCTCGGCAGTGAGCTTCGCTACCTGGAATTTCTCCAGCTTTTTTTCTTCTGACTTTTTCATGTTGTAAATGATTTTAAAAAATGACCCCTACTTCTTGTTGGGGGGGTTCGGGTTGTCCCACCTTGGGTTTTACGATTAAATTCCGACAATGTCATCTTGGATAATGAACGGAGATAGCAGGCTATCGTCCTATGCCTTTCGCCTCCCTGAACTTGCATCCGCTATCATTGACCGTGTGACAATGACAGCTGCGGGCTGTACCATGCAAAGGAAACATCTTGCCCAGGAATAAACAATTTGCGTTCCGTAGCCGATAGCCGTATGGCCATAACTATGACGTTCCATGTTATAACCATGTATGTATCCGGGCGGGCTGCACACTTATGGGTTTTTCCGGCAGGTTCGCAATTTTCGGAAGGATAATGGCTATTTTTGCCCATAGAATAAACCTGATATGAAATGGTTCGCCATCTTGCTGGTTCTTTGTTTTTCGAGCCGGGGCATTGCGCAGACACCTGGCTATCTGAATTTTACCATTGAACGCGGGCTGCCTGGCAACCTTGTTTATTGCGCCCTGCAAGACCGGGAGGGCTACCTCTGGTTCGGCACCGACAAGGGGCTTGCCCGCTTCGACGGCGAGCATTTCAAAACCTACGGCGTCGAAGACGGACTGCCCGACCCCGAAGTGCTCGACCTCTACGAAGACCTGCATGGGCGGCTTTGGACGGTCTGCTTCCGCCAAAAACCAGCTTACCGGCTCAATGGGCGCTTTTTTACAGAAAAAACCGACCCACTGCTCGCCGGTATTTCCCACAATGCCTTCGGGTTTTATTTTTTTGAAAAACAGGACAGCACCCTCTGGATAACCGGCGGCGACCAGGGTTTTCGCCTCAGCCCCCACGGGAGCTTGCTCGCCCGGCTCTATATGTCTCAAACTATCATCCTGCAAATCAAAAAAGTGGGCAATGACCTGATCGGGTACACCGGTGACGCACTGGTGTTGCTCGACTCGCTTGGAAATTTTTCCGAACTGCTTTTCGAGACAGGCAAATCAGCTTGGGGAAAAAGCTTTTCGACAAACTCCGATCGCTTACTGTTGGCGCAAAATGACGGCACCACTCTGCTCGAATACCGGGAAGGAAGCATTCATACGGTGGCGACTTCCCCCCTCGTTTTCCAAAAACTCTACACCGACCGCCGGGGTAGGTTCTGGGGTTGCTTGCCGGGCAAAGGCGCCGTCTGTTTCGACAATGCGGAAGGCAGTTTTTCCAACCCCGTCTGGCACCTGCCTGGCAGAAAGGTCACCAATGTTTACGAGGACAGGCTGGGCAATTTTTGGTTCCTCACGAGCGGCGAGGGGATTTTTCTTTTACCCCCAAAACAGGGCGTTTCGTGGCTGCCTGCCGATAAGCTGCCATCATCCAATATCCTCTCGCTGGCACTCACCTCAAACGGAGACCTGCTTGCTGGCGATGACATTGGAAACGTCCTCCGCTTTTCCAGGGGGCAGCTTGCTGAAAAAATTGCCCTCGGCGCAAAGGACGGCTCCAACTTCGTCCGGCAAATCGTGCAGGAGCCGTCCGGCACGTGTTGGGCCGTGACCGACGAAGGTTTTTTTGAGTGGAAAAAAGGGGGACACCCCGCCAGATGGTCAGAACTAATGCGCCAGGAAGTTCGATCGCACATTGGCTCGCCCAAATCATTGGCAATCAAGGATGGAAAACGGTGGCTGGGAATAAGCCTCGGCATCGCCACCTTCGCTAAAGGTAGCAGGTTGCCAGTCATGACATCCGAAGGGCGGGTCACGGTACTTGCTCACGATGCAGAGGGCATCCTTTGGAAAGGCGGCACGGAGGGGCTTTTCAGCGAGCGGGACTGTTTCCACTACAATTGGGGCGAGCGGCACCCATTGTTGAAGAGCCGCATTGCCGCCATCCGTTCAGGCGGTCTGGGGCGGCTGTGGGTCGTCACCCCCGAAAGCGGGCTGCTTGACGTGCGGGTGTCTGTTGGCGGTGTGCGGTCGGTCGAAGCCGTCAACCGTCGGCTTAGCCGCCCCGTTAAGGACATCAAAAACCTGTTCATCGCTGCCAATGGCGACCTTTGGCTGGCGACCAACCGGGGCGTATTCCTGATTGACCAAATGGGAGAGGTTGCTCAGTTTACTACTCGCCATGGGCTGGCGAGCAACGAAGTGAACGACGTGCTGCTCACCGGCGACACGCTCTGGGCGGCTACGGCGGGCGGGCTTTCCATGCTTGTTTTACAGGAAAATGATGCGCCCGTCAACTTCAAAACGGCGCTGACAGGGTTCAACTACCAACGCCCGGACACGACATTTTTCCTTGATTTATCAGGAAAAAGCAACTCCCTTACCGCTATCGTGCTGCCACAGGACGCCCGTATGCCCGAAGCTTTTTTTGCCGGGCTGAACCGCCGCCCCACGGATGTACTGCACTACCGCCACGAACGGGTCGAAAGGCTGCTGCCCTTCCCTTACATCACCTTCGGTAACCTGCTTGACGGGCTGCGGGGGCGCCGGGATACCCTCGAAACCGATGGCGCCAGCCTGCTTTTCGGCACCAGCCTGCTGCCCGGTCGCTACCGTTTTCGCTCCACTGCCTTCACCTTCGTAGGTCAGGGCGGCGAGCCGGTCGTATGGGAACTGACTGTCCTGCCGCACTGGGCACAAACTATTTGGCTGTGGCTGGCGGGTATTCTGGCGCTGTCGTTTGGGCTTTGGCGGTTTTACCGTTTGCGAACGAAGGTCTATAAAATGGAGACCTCCGTTTCACAACTAAAGCTCCAGGGGCTCCGGGCACAAATTAACCCGCACTTCGTCGGCAACAGCATCAACGCCATCCAGAAGTTTTTCTACCCGCCCGACCCCGAAAAAGCCAGCAACTATATTCACCTTTTCACAATGCTGCTGCGCAAAACGCTGCTCTTGTCGGAGCAGGATTTTATCCCGTTTATCGAAGAGGTCACTTACAACCGGGAGTACTTAGAAATGATAAAACTGCGCTACGGCAGCCAGTTTGAATACGAAATAAGCGGCGTGGAGGACATACCGTCCGATCTTCTCTTTCCAGCTATGTTCCTCCAGCCCATCCTTGAAAATGCGACCATCCACGGCTTGGCGCCCAAAGGGGTGTCTGTTCTGAAACTCCATTTTTTTATGGAAAATAACCGCTTCCATTGCACGGTGACCGACAATGGGGCGGGCATCAAAACGTCAATGGAACGCAAGCGGACGAACCCGGGTGAAAGACCCTCGAAAGGAACCGAAATTTTAAAAAATAAAACTGCCATGCTCAACCGCCTGCACCACCTCTATATGCGCCTCGAATGGCACGATCGCTCGGACTTGCCCGGCGACGGGGGGCACGGCACAAAGGCCGTGGTTTCTTTTTTGCCAAAAAAACAAGCTGCAATCCAATCAACATGAAAAGAATCAAAGCCATTATCGTGGACGATGAGTCGAGCGCTATCGAAACGCTACAAGGGATGCTCGGCACATTTTGCCCGCAGGTTGAAATCCTGGCGGTGGCTTCCTCCGTGGAAGACGGGCTGCTCGCCATTCGCTCGCATCAGCCTGACCTGGTATTCCTCGACATCGAAATTCCGCCTTTCGGAAAAGGCTTCGACCTGCTGAAAATGACGCCCGGCAAGAGTTTCGGGGTCATTTTCACCACGGCCTATTCCGAATATGCCATCCAGGCAATCAACGAAGCGCAGCCCTGGGGCTACCTGATGAAGCCATGTCGAGTGTCAGACCTCATACAGGCAGTAATGGCCGCCGAACAAAAAATGTCGAACAACCCGACAAGCGGCGTAAATGAAACCTCCGATTTGCAGGGTATCATCATCCCCGACAGCCGAAAGGGAAATATCGTCGTGTATGCTCGTACGATACTTTATTGCAAAGCAGACGGCGGTAATACGGACATCTACCTGCTGCGCCCGGACAAAGTGGAGCGGATTTCGGCTTCCCGTTCGCTTAAAGAACTGGAGGCACAGTTGCCACCCCACTTGTTCTGCCGGACGCACCACAGCTATGTGGTCAATTTGCAGCACATCTTACGCTACCAGCGCACGGGGCGCAATGGGGTGATTTTCCTTCCGCACAACCACAAGGTGGATATTTCGGTGATGAAAATGGAGGGGTTCGAGGAGCAGTTCAAGAAGGTGTTGAAGGGATAATTGAAATATAGTGGATAATTATCCCGAAAGTTTTAATGTATATGACGCTTAAGGCATTGCCTAGTAAGACGGATAAGTTTTGACTAACATCCTGGTGCTTGCGCGAAGGTGCAAGTCATTCGGCGGATTTTTCTGCGCAGTAATTCTACCCGCTCTTCAAACTGCGACAGCAGGTAATCTGCGTAAGTGTACGTGTTGTGGGGGGTGGGTAAGTTGATCGAGCGAAGTGATGAGGATAAGCAACGAAATGGATGTTTCGAACACAAAGATTAACATCCAACCTGCTGGTTTCAAAGATTACGGAACCAGAATCTTCTTAGCTGAAGTTTTGCGCTCGGATGTCAGGTTCACCACGTAAAATCCCGGAACAAGTGATGCCAGGTTTAATTCCATTTTATTTCCGGATGCAAAATCCTGAACAAAAACAGGCTTACCACAAGAGGTGATGATTTGAACAGTAACTTTGCCGGAAGATGGGTAATCAATGGTTAGTGTTTCAGAAACCGGGTTTGGATAGAGTTCGAAATCAAAGGCTTGTGCAGATGCTACCCCGGTAGTGCCATAATTGTTTCTCGCAAAAACGGTATTGTCACAGACAATTTCAGAAACATTGTCCGGAACGAAACCGGAAACATACGTATGCTCATAAGTATTGAACGCAATCATTTTAAGCACATTGCTGGTATCAATACCAACCAGTAAATAAACTCCTGTATTTTGATCAAAAGAAGAAGAGCCCCCTACAAAGTAGGCGAAATCGGCCAACTCCCCTCTGGTAATCACCTCGCCGGTTGTTTTATTGATTTCTACGACACTACTCCCTGTGTATTGATAAGTTGAATCATACGTAGCATTTAGGGCATAAATTATTTCATTGACATTGTCATAATTTACACTGGTGATATTGTTATAAGGAGCTGTTGTATTCAGGATCGTTTTTGTAAAGGAAAATTCATTATCCCTGACGGGTATGGCATACAAACACAAAGCAGGATCATTGTTGAAACCTACATAATACAAAATTCCATTGTTCGCATCGAAACTGATGGCATCCGCAATTATTCCATTTGTACCTGGTTCGTAAATTACACCAATCAGGGTGTTCTGATGGGTATTGATATCAAATTCATAAATACTGATGTATTCCTCGATTTCCATTTCAAGGCTATACATTTTTCCTGTACTCATATCGAATTCGGAAGCATTGGTGTACGATGATCCGCCAGTCAGATTCTCCTCATTGGAAATCGTGTTAAGCGCATACAATC
>JABWAJ010000113.1 GCA_013361075.1 Saprospiraceae bacterium
ACCCCGACTCGGGCCCTCCAAAGCCGTTATTGAACAAAGTGACGGTTGCGTAATGGTCCGGAAACGCTTTGGCTAAAGCAGTTGAGCCTGCTGCACCCATGCTGTGGCCATTGAGGTTGATCCGGGCAGGATCTACATTAAAGTGGCGCATCAACCAGGAATCAATCCAGATATAACGGCGCTGGGTGTAATTGACAATGGTATCCACTTCTGTTGGCAGGTTGTTGGAATTGAAGGGGTTGTAGTTTTTTCGCCAGCCAAAATGCCAGCTGGGTTGGTCCTGATTTGGGGGCACTTCGCCACGCCAGCCAATCAGATCATCGTTGTGGGCCACAACAATGCCCTCCAGTGATTTCAGGTTAACAATCGGCCTTGATCCGGGCAGAGACTGCCGCGCTTCACCACCGCCACCGTGCAGCCAAATGGTCATGGGGAAAGGCTGGGTCGTATCCAATCCGGGCGGGATGGCTACCATAAACAGGCTGGGCATGCCATTTTTAGCAACATTGGCCATAACCGGAAAATCAGGTCGGTTGTCCCATTGGGCCTGTCGCCCGTCTGCCCACATGAAATAGGCCAGGCAGGTATAATTGGAGGAAAAAGGGGAAGGGAAAACAGCCTGTAAATGGCACTCGACCGGGTCGCCGACCGGGTCGTACTGGAACGGAACGGCGCTCTGAGTAAGGTTAGTTCCCGGAGTTACCGCCGTCTCTCCCGGCCGCACAACGGCAAACCACAAAGCGCCTGCCTGATGGGGGGTAAAAACGAACAGCCCTTCATTGGGGGCCAATTGATAGAGCCCGCCCTGCCCGTTGGGAATGCGGAAGGTCAGGCTGGTATCTACCTGGGTTTTGAGCGCACCTCCCAAATATTCCCAATAAAAGGGGCGGCCCACAGGTATGGCATCAGTGGTGCTGGTAAAAGGCGTAGGGCGTGCAAAAATTCCGTAGCTTTCTGCTATGGGCAAAGAAGCTTCCCAAACTATCCAAACCTGCCCGTCGGCATACCAGCCCCGGACGTTGGATTGAGCAGAAAGGGAAAACACGGCCAGGGCGAAAAAAAGGGAGAATAGGAAACGTAATTTCATAGATATCAGGTTTTAGCGTTTCCTTTTCAGACCTTAACCTGAGCGTCTGGTTTAATTTGGCGGCGGGGTAGTCCGAAAATCCGTGCAATTGTATTCGATTTCTTTCAGGTTGAATTTTCCATAAGTAAACTTCCCTTCCGGGTAATGCCAGATGGCTTCACCGTACGTCATCACGGTGACCCCGTTGATGTTTTGATATGCCGAGGCGGGCGTACTAAATGGGTAGGTTTTTCCTTCTGCGATGGCACTGCGGTCGTTGGAGAGAAAATCAATCAACTGCCCTTCCTGGTTAAAATACAGGATGGCCGAAATGGAAATGCCCCGGTTGGTAAAGGTGGCTTTTGCAGAAAGGCTGTCCACCGTCTCCCATTCGATGCGGGAGTCAATTAATGAGGCCGGTGCCATCAGACACATGTCGTTGAACAGCGTCACCGTTTCGGTTTTGTTCATGAGGTCTCCGGACTGGTAATTGACCGGAAACCACCCAAACAGGCGGATGTCCATGGTTGCCTGCGCTTCTGAATAGCAATGGTATCCCGGAACGGTCATGCCCATCATCCTGCCTTTCATGAAAAAGAGCCGCGTAGGTTCGTCAAAAAAATTGTACTGAACCGAGCGGAACGGAAACCAGCCTTTTCCTTTATCCCGCATTTCGCCTTCAAAAACGATCCGCATGTTTTTTACTTTGGGCTTGCCAACCACTCCTGCATACCTCAGGTACCGCTGTACCGGCACCGGTAAGGGTTGTAAATCACTTTCTGTAAGCATTTCTGTTGCGGAAGCCCCCCCGCGCAGGAGGTTTTTTTGTACGTCCTGCCGGAAAGTATTTTCAAAACGCAGGCTTCCCCAGTTCAATCCGGCCACTACCAAAACCAATACATTGGCGATGGTTCCGAATTTTGCATCACCCCACGAAGTAAAAATCAACACCTGGGAAAGCAATACCGCCACCAGAGCTGCCAGTAGCCAGCTGTTTGTTTTTGACCACCACAGAATAAGGGTTGCCATAAACAGAATTGCTGCCAGTAGCCACAGCAGGCCCATTGGTTTGGAAATCGCTTTCGTCAGTTGCGTGATGTTGCCGTATTCGAATGCTTTTGCAAATCCCATCAGGTGGATAAGCCCGTGAAACAGCAGAAGGAGGGTAAAGATGATTTTCAGCATGGCGAAAAATTGATGCTCAAAGGTAGCACAGGCAGGGGCAGGTCGCCATGATGGGGATCATGGGAGGGGGTGAGTTGGGTCAATATGGGGGCGGGTAAGTGGTGTTTAGGCTTGATCCAGTTTGCATGTTTAGGGTTTAATTGTAAATTTGGAAAAAAAAATTATGCGTGGTGTGCTTAAGGTTTGATTTCCAGTCGTTAGGGGTAAAAAAGCAGTAGATCAGCTTTATTCGTAGTGGAAAAAAGCGGTGGCATTTTTAATATGTATATAAATTTTGTTATTTTTGATTTAAAAAAATGGAACCCATACCAGTATTAGAGTTTGACTCTGTTTGTTTTTCATACCCTCATGAAAAAAACAGGATTCTGGATGAATCCAGTTTTAGACTTTACCAAGGAGAAAGAGCCGGCATTATTGGGGATAATGGGTGTGGGAAATCTACGATTTTAAAACTTATGCTGGCAATTTACAAACCACAGAAAGGTAAAATAAATTTGTTTGGAAAACCCGTTAGCTGGAGTAATTACTATTCAAATATAGGGTATGTTGGAGACCCCGGTTACAATACAGAACAACTTGGCTTACCGGATGATATTAAAGTAAATGAAGCACTTTATTTGATGGCCAAACTGTATGACCGATGTGGAAAGCCTCACAAAATCTTTGATTATGAAAAAAAATTGGGTCTAACTGAACTAGGGAAAAGAAATATAGGCAACCTTTCTACGGGAGAACGTAAGCGGCTTATGATGTGTCTGGCGCTTTCAAAATATCCGAGCCTGGTAATTTTAGATGAACCCATTGATGGATTGGATGCGAACATTAAACCTAATGCAGAGCAAGTTATTAAAGAGGTAATAGAAGATCAATCAACAACAATACTTTATATTTCGCACAACCGTATGGATCTTGACGAGGTTACCCACAAATTGTACCGTCTGTACCAGGGGAAACTATCACTTGAATCACAACCTCAATTTGAGGTTACGGTGTCTGACGAACAAAATAAAAAGCTATATGATCGTAGAAAAACAGGGCAGGTTCAAAAAATACTGCACGGGTTACTTGACTCGGAAGTTTCTGATTTTCAAATACACATAAAAAGGGTTTAGTATGAAAATTGACTTAGTGAATGCTTTTTATGTTATAAAACATCGATTATCCAGAATATTAGAAAGTAGGCTTTTTTGGATTATTGTTGGGATTGGAATTATTGCTGTTGTTTTTTCAGGATGGGATGAAAACCAGAAGGTTATACGGGTTTTTGGATTCCCGCTGGAGCGATTTTCTTTGGGGAAAACTAAGCATGAAGCCTTGCGCGTTTGGTTTTATGAAATTATATCTCTGATTTGGATTGCTCTAATCTTTTTTATCTATAGCAAAGTAATTGTACCAATTAATCAAAGTTTTGTTGTCAGCCAATCGCTTTGGCTTCGGTTATCGCCGCTTTCCAATGTGGAGGTCGCTATATCCCGGGTTTTGTTCATTGTTGTTGTTGCATTTGGCCTTGGTTGTGTTGTCCTGGCTTTGGCTATTTTGTATATGCTTTTGAGTGGGAGTAATTTTTATGACTTATTGATTCCTGTTTATGGGGTAATTGGGTATGTGCTGCTATCTGGAGGCTTGGTCGTCGCAATTCCTCCTTTACCTACTGCCGATAGGGTTTCTAAGCAAATAAGAACAATTGCCGCGACAGCTTTTATTCCATTTTTGTTATACTATCCCATTGGGTATAACATATCAGAGGCTGTAAGTGGGTTCGCTCCTTTTGCCATTCCATTTGTGGCAGAAACTATCGGTTTTAGAGCTGAAAGACCATTTATTTCTGCGGGTATTACTGGCCTGTTTCTGTTGTTGATTCATCCGGTTTTTGCATTATTATTTACTTTAAAAAATAAAAATTATTAGACATGATGTCCCTGGTAAGGAAATTTAGTTTTTGGGGTGTAATTTGTATTGTTGCTTCTTCCTGTGGTGGAGGGTGGACAGTGAAAGTATTGTTGTGGATTGCAGGGATAGTAGTCAGTACTGGTTTTGGAGAACTTATTGAAGCGGGATTTGATAGACTTTTCAGGGGAAATGAAGTTGAGCTTTGTTCCCCATTAATGCCGGGATCTTTGTCCGGGAAATTAAAAGAACCACATGTTAAAGCAGATGTTGTGGTTGAAATAGAAGGAAGAACACTTTCTACACCAATCCGAATTTCAAGAAAAGTATTACATTGTGAGCGGTCATCTTCTACTAGTATTGATTGGAGACTTACTCAAGAGTCCCTGAACACTATTGAAGGAAGGCTATCTTATGGGGGTGTACAGCTTTTATTAACAGACATGGGATATGATCCGGGACGCATTGATGGAATTCCCGGCCCGGATACGAGAAGAGCTATTTTAGAATTTCAAAAAACCAGAAGCGATTTGGCAGACACAGGAGATTTGGATTTTGAAACCAGGAGTGTATTGCTTGGGAAGTAACTTATTAAATTAAATAACGATGAGAGTTTTAATGCAGTTTTTGGGTTATTCAATGTTATTAATTGGCGTGTTACTTTTCCTTTATGGCACTTTAAAACTGAGTCGTGCAGAAGAAGCAGGAAGTAGTGTTATTGGAAAAGTAGGAGATACAGAAATTAAAGTAAATAACCCTCAAAAAGAAATAGCAAACTCTGCATTTTTATATGCAGTAATCCTATGTGGTGCAGGTGCCGTCGTCCTTTATTCTTCCCGACAAAAAAAATAACTTGATGGGTGATCCTTTTGGCGGTCGATTATCTAAACAATCGCCCAAGTGTGAGTAGTCTTATTTCCATTTTTCCTGAAGTTCTTTTAACAATTGAATTTCTGCCGATCCTGAGATTTTTTGACTTAGTAACAGTAAAAGGCGACTATCATCATTTGAAGCCGATTCGTATTCGTCGGTTGAAAATACAATGAGTTTAGGGAAATTCCGAAATGCTTTAAGGACAGAAGCACCATCAAGATCATCATTGTTATACAAAGAAAGGTTTTGTAAGTTTTCCAATTCGCAGAGTTGTTTAGGCAGGGTTTGAATATGATTGTGGTCGACAAACAGGACTTGAAGGCTTTTTAATGCTCCGATTTCCGGAGGAAGTCTCTCTAGTTGATTGCGCGTAAGGAAAAACCGTTTCAAATTTTTTAGGGCGCTGATTTCAGAAGGCAGAATGCGGATTTGGTTTCCTCCGAGGTCAAGGTCTTCAAGATTTTTTAGTTCCCAAATTGAACTGGGCAATACTGTGAATTTATTGTCTGTCAAGCCTAGGCTTTTTAAGTTTTTCAATGTGCCAATTGCAGTAGGAAGATCGCTGAAATTATTTTCATAAAGATAAAGCCCATGAAGATTTTGCAGGGTATGAATTTCCTGAGGTAGGGTGCTGAAATAGTTGCCCCCGAGGTTTAAACTTTTCAGGTTTTTTAACTGCCCTATTTCAGCAGGCAGTGAGTTCATCATTTTTGAGTTTTGGGAAAGATCAAGGTCTTTTAGATTTGTTAATTTACCGATTTTAGCGGACAAAGTAGTTAAAGTATTTTGGCCGAGATTTAATTCTTCCAGCTTTTCTAAAGCAAAGAATTCTTCAGGCAGAGAATTCAGTTGATTGCCATAAAGATTTAATTTTTTTAGCTTCTTCAATTTCCCGATTTCGGCAGGCAAGATTTCCAACTTATTCCAGCTTAAGTCTAAGACTTGCAGGTTTTTCAGGGCGCTAATTTCAGCAGGCAATACTTTCAAATCCAGGTTCGCCAAATCCAAAAACCGGAGTTGCTGTAATTGCCCGATTTCCGGGAGCAGCACTCCGAACTTGCCTTCGTCTATCCATGTTTCATTTCCGGCTATCAGCACCTCTAATTGTGGCTGGCTCAGAATCTCTACAGGAAAATGATCTAAAGTTACTCCCCTTAAATCCAGCGCGGTGATCGTCTCATCAAGAGTCCCAAGATCATAGGCTGCTTTGTAGTCATTGCCTTCGGAATCAAGCAGATAATCTTCACCTTCTTTGCGTACTTTTGCAAACCCCAGCTCGTCAAATTGTTCTGCCTTCTCATACAAATAATCGATCACCACATTACCTGCGGTGTCAATAAAGCCGAAGCGGTCGTCCTTATAGGCCAGGGCCAGCCGTCCGTCATAAAAGTAGAAAGCGTCTATCAGTTTTTTGTTTTTGGCGATTTGAACCTCGGCGCGCTGTTTTTCAATTTTCACTTGTTTCAGCGCTGCTTCTGCCCGTTTGCGCTGTTTTTGAGCTTCATCGCGTTGTGCCTTGGCTTCGTCGCGTTGCCGTTCAATGGCATCAAACAGGCGGCTGATGGCCTTGTCTACTGCCTCCGATTGGGTAGCATCACAAGTACGCGCGGCATTGAATTTTTTGAGCGCAGCGCGGTAGTTCTGTTTTTCAAACAAAGCGTTGCCTTCGGCCATCAGGGTAGCGTAGTGGCATTCCTTTTGCGCATGCAGGGCGCTGGCTGAAAGGATTAGAAAAAGTGTCAGAAGCAAGGTGGTGCGCATGGCTTTTGTAATTGAGGGTGTTTATCGTTGTTCGTTGTTTGTTGTTCGTTGTTCGTTGTTCGTTGTTCGTTGTTCGTTGAGCGGAGTCGAAACGAAGTTGTTTGTTGTTCGTTGAGCTGCTGGCTGAGCTTCCGGCTGAGCGGAGTCGAAGCCGAGCCAAAACCAAGTTCTTCGTTGTTGGTTAGGTTTGGAATGTTTGAGGTTGATCGTTGATCGTTCATCTTCGGAATACGCAATTTAATGAGGACTAATCATTAACGAACAACAAACAACGAACAACAAACAACAACCCTCATTTCTCCTTCAAAATTTCCTTACAAAATTTTATCTTTTTCTGGAGCGCTTCATCATCAGGAGTAAGCTCTGAAGCACGGATGTACTTATAGAGCGCCATATCCACTTCGTCATTCCGGTAAAATTCATCGCCTTCGCGAACCAGGGTTTTCGCGCGTTCGCTTACATAAGCATTGAGTTTGTTCTGGGCATCTTGTTGGGCTTCATCGGCTTCTTTTTTGGCAATTTCCAAATTTGCCCGTTCCTTTTCGGCTTGATCGTAGAGGTACCCGGCCAGTATGGAGCTGATCAGGGACAACACCACCATGCCCATCGCGATGTAAAAGTTTTTCTGGGCTTTTTGCTTCTCTTCTTCTGCTTTGGTGCGTGCAAGCTCCGCTTCCTTTTGGGCCGCTTCCGCCTGGCTGCGCAGGGCTTCCGCTTCTTTGCGTTTGGCAGCTTCTTCTTCTGCTTTTTGGCGTAGTTCTGCGAGCGCTTTTTCCTGTTCCTGTTTGGCCAATTGGGCCTGACGGATGCGCTCTGCTTCCAGCCGGACTGCTTTGGCACGCAACACCGGCGCCACAAGGGTATCGTGGCTCAACTCGTAGGTATAGCCCCCGCGCAGGCTGGGTTCAGAGCGGATGAGGTGGGTGTCGAGCAATTGGCGCAGGAGTTCCGGACGGATGCCGTAATCGCGCAGTACCTGGCCTTCGTAAAGGCTGATGCGGCGTTCTTCTTCTTCAAAAATAAGGCCGTCTTCGATGAGGTGGCGCGCTGCGAGGCGGTCGTCATCATTGGCAATTTCGCCGATGCGCAGCAAGTAGTAATTTTCAAGGATGTCGGCCGGGTTTTCAAGGTCGGCCAGCGTGATGATGCGGCGGCCTTGTTTGATTACCACCTCTTGTTCCAGGTGTGAACAAAGAATTTGTAACTGGAACGACTCAATCGTTTCCGTGCCCCCGTCGCTCAGGAAATCCAGCAGCTGGTCGAGTGCCGGGTCTTCGTAGTCAAAGGAAGGCGACGCGAAATCTCCGGGGGCAAAAGCAGGGGAGAGGATGGCTGCTTCGGCTTGTTCCGGGTCGAGGGCACTCAATTCGTGCAGGTTGTCCATGATCTGCGGCAGGAAAGCCTTGAGCCGGTTGAGTAATTCCATGCGGTCGGATCGGATGGCCATCAGCACTTTCAGCCGGAAAGGGGTATGCAGACGCTCCAGATCGCCGGCACTCAAAAAATCGGGGTGCTCCTCCATCCGCAGTTTGAGTTGCGCGCGGTAGCGATCGGGAATGGTGGTAAACAGGGCCTCACTGAGCTGACGGGCAAAGTTTTTGACATCCTCTTCCGGATAGGTAAACAATTCTTCAAACTGGTCAAAGACGAGGAGAAAACCTTTGTTTTTGACTTCATTATCAGCCAGTTGACGGCTTTTGAGGTGGTACCAAAGGCTGTCTTCGTCGTTGGGATGAATGCGATCCAACAAAGGAGAGGGAGCCATCACAATCCGCGCCTTTGATTTTTCCAGGGGTGTGGTTGGATTATCTTTGGTAAAGGCGCCAAAACGCACCGTTTGTGGTTGTAGTTTCAGATTGGCCTCCGCCCGGGGCAACAGACCGGCATTGAGGAGGGAACTTTTGCCCAGGCCCGATTTGCCGTATAACACCACTAATTGCTCCAGAGAAAGCAGGCGTTCCAGGGCATCAACATCGGTCGCACGACCAAAGAAGATGTGCTGTTGAGCGGTGTCGAACGGGCGGGCTCCCGGATAGCGGTATTGTTTAAACATGGTTTTGTTTTTGTTGGGGATAAAAGGAGTTACGTGTCGGACACCTTCGAAGGTGTCCGACACGTAACTCCTTTTACCCCGCTTCTACTTCCTTCAATAAATCCAGCAGACTGGTGCTGATTTGGTTGTACTGTACGTCCTTGTCCTGTTCGTACAGCACCCCCTGGCTTTCTTTCAGCTTGTAACGGCGGAAGCGACCCGCAAGCCCCGCCACTTCATCGGCAAGGTCTCCGGGGGGCGTAAACTCGCGCAGCATTTCAATGGCTTCATCTAATTTCGCATTGCTCACCAATCGGCGGATTTGCTGCGGGCGGGAGTCTTCGCCCTGGTCGGCACTCCTCAAAAGGTTCTGCGCCCTGCATTGCTGATGCAATTCCTGAACAAATTCAGCCAGGTTGCGCGCCACAAAATTGATTTGGAACTGATCAATGCACAGGGCCCGTGCTTCATCGGTTAGCGTCTGGTTGGCAGCAAAACGGATGAAAGCGTATTCCTGACGGTGGATTTCCAATTCGCGCAGGAGCAACTGCATGTACCATTTTTCAAAAGGAACTCCGAGGAAAATGATGTTCTTTACTTCCCGCAACTGCGTTTTCAGCTCTTCCGGCATGCTTCGGTGGGCAAAAATGGATTTGAAATAATCGTACAGGTCATTGTGCGTCAACACAATGGATTCTTCGCTTTCCACATATCCGAATGTGTTGTAAATCAGAGGCAATTGCCGGGTTGCTTTCTTTACGGGCTGCGGATCTTTGTCTTTTTTGTAGTAGCCAAACTGGTAAGGAAGCTCGGCTGCTTCGAAGGCTTTGGCCAGCGTTCCGTCGGGCGTCAGGGTCAGGATGATGTTGAACGGGATTTCTGCAATCATGCGCAGCATTTCGCTGGGTTGCGCCTGTTCGTAAAAAGACTGGATCTGGTGGCAGACTAAGGTGCGTTTGTATGGCTGATCAAACAGAAAAAGGTCGTCGTCGGCATAGTGGCGAACGATGTTCGGGTTGTTGCCAACCTTGAGTTGCTTCAACAGCAGTTCGCGATGAGATTTTCCTTCAGTATCGGTATAGGCTTCCGGCCCCAATACCAGCAGGCATTGCTCCCGCCGGAGTTTGTCCAGGATAAAGCTCCAATCTATCTCAATGGTGGCGTTGTTGGGCGGCATGGGTATGGCGGAGTTTTTGTAAATGGGTTTGAACAAGCTCTAAGCTCAACCAATAAAGGTTAAAAGCGACCTTCACACGGTACGAAAGTAAGAATGATCTGTGATTTTTTTACAAAAAGGTAGCATCGCCCCTTTAGCCCCTAAATGGCAATGTTTCTGATTTTGCCCCTTCAGACCGAGATGGCCTGCCGGGCGTGATTGGCAGGCGGGTAGATGCAACACAGCGCTTATTAGTGGATTGCCACCGGCACTCAGGTACGGACATGCCGGTTTTGAGGCTGACGAATGCAGCCGTATGGAAATCAGGTATTTTTAAATACGGTTCACAAACCGGGGAATGCCTTCGGCAATATTGGCTGGATGCATCCGGAAAGTCTATTTTTCTCAATAACCATAGACTTAACAGGCAGGGATTTTGTCGCCTCAGGCTTATTCGTCTGTCCCTGAATCCACATCGTGAGCTTTTTTCGTTGTGAGGATTTTGTAGAAAAAGAATCCGCAAAAGCTTGCTACAATCGTGACGGTTGAAAGCCACATAATCAAAGCAGAGGTTGCCATAGTCAAAAAATTTGATGGTAAAAAATGCAGTTAAAGGGTAGTATACCCCTTATGCGTAACGCGTAAATGGTTTTTTTTCAGGCGATAAAGGTGAGATAATGCATGATACAGGAAGATTAGGCATTATCGGAAAGGGCTTTTGCCCAGCGCTAAGATAGTAAAACTATCAAAAATTTCCTAAATTCTTTAAGAGCCTCCATCGACAACTCAGGTGATGGAAATACCCAGCCAGTCCGCTGTATTTTGCCAAAAAATCTTTTCTATGGTCGCATCTGGCAGGCCCATGGCCTCAATAAAGGCACCGATGTCCAGGTCGCCAAGCGGGAAGGGATAATCAGAACCGAGGGTAACTTTGTCTTCGCCCACCATCTCTATCACGTAGCGCAACATTACAGGATCGTGGGTGATGCAGTCTACCCAAAATTTGCCGAGGTAGTCGCGCGGATTTACGGGGTTGTCAATGGCTACCAGGTCCGGGCGGCAGTTATAGCCATGCTCGATGCGCCCGATGGTAGGCAAAAAAGAGCCGCCTGCGTGCGCAAAACACACCCGCAAGCCGGGAAACCGCTCAAATACCCCGCCGAAAATCATGGAGCAAATGGCTCGTGCTGTTTCAGCAGGCATGCCTACCAGCCAGGGCAACCAGTATTTTTCGATGTGTTTGGTGCCCATCATGTTCCAGGGATGAACAAAAACAGCCATGCCCAGCGACTGGCAAGCTTCGAAAATGGGTTGAAACTCCGGTTCATTCAGGTTGCGGTCGTTGATGTTGGAACCGATCTGAATGCCTGCGAGCCCAATCATTTTGCAGCGCTCCAGTTCCCGGATGGCCAGTGTGGCCTCCTGCATGGGCAAGGTGCCGAGGCCGATATAGTGCTGCGGATAATCGGCAACGAGGCGGGCAATATCGTCGTTGAGAAACTCCGAAACGGCCAGTGTGTCGTGTGGCTTTGCCCAATAAGAGAACAGCACGGGAATGGTGCAGACGACCTGCATCCGGGTATGGTGGGTCGCGTATTCTTCAATCCGCAACTGTGCGTCCCAGCAATTGGCTTCAATCTCCCGGAAAAACTGCTCTCCTTTCATCATGCGCGCAAACCCGGGCTTGTGGTGTTCCAGGTGGATGAACCCATCGTAACCGAATTTTTCTGCAAAACGCGGCATTTCCTTCGGAATGATGTGGGTGTGCATGTCTATTTTGAGCGGCATAGGGCGCAGAAGGTTTGTGTGGTGAGTAGAGGAGGATTTTGGCAATTTGACGGGATCAACATCCCCGTATTGCTGCAAAAGTAAAGCCCTGCTGCCGGATTGTTAAAGAAAAGGCGGGAATAATTCAGTCGGGTGGATGCCGTTCCTAAAAAGAATCAACTTTCTCATAAGCATGAAGCGTTTCCTCCTGTCAGCAGCAGCCATTGTTTTTTTTATTGGGAACAACCAGGCCCAAAACACCACGGAATTGGGTATTGACCTGATCATTCCCATCGTCATGGCTTCGGGGCATCAGGCAAGGGCCACAGGGCTGGAGTTTTTTTATAAAGAAAACCAGCCAAAGATGGATACCCGGTTCAAGTTTTTCATCCTTTCCAATTTCGATGAATTTGAGCCTTTTCGCCGCAGTGTTGTGGATTCGATGACCCTTTACAACTATTACGTTCCCGGCCTGTCTATTGGTGCCAATCTTGGGGTTGCCAAA
>JABWAJ010000709.1 GCA_013361075.1 Saprospiraceae bacterium
AGCTTTGCTCAATTGCCAGTTACTGCCCAGGCTGAAGTTTATTACAGCAGCGTTGTTGCCGATCTTCTGAAAAATTTGATTGTAAGCCAGGCGCAGGTTGGTTTGCAGGCGCTTGTTTAAAAAACCTTTTGTGATGCCCAGCGTAGGAGCAAGCACGAAATTATCCACATTGACCAATTGGGTCTGGTTGGCATTCAGGGAGACGCTCAGCCGAAGGTCCTGGTCGGTGATCGAATAGGCATAAATCAGGCTTCCATTAAAAAAACGCGACTCCGCGCCGGGTTGCACAACATCGTCTATGATGCTGTTGGCAGCCTGGTAGGTAAGGAAAAACGATAGGGAAGACGGCCTTTCATTGCCATTATTTAAATAGTGGATGGCTGAAAAACTGGCCGTTTGGGTAGCTTGTGCCAGAATAATGCTGTCTACTAATGCGTCAGGATTGGTCAGTGCCCTGATTTTAGTGGTGTTCTGGAAATTGGAATAAGACGCATTGAAAGACCATTTCTTATCAGGTGCATACGATGCATTAAAAGACCCCACTAAGCGACGGGTGCCATTGCGTTCAAAATCGTCTAAGTTGGTACGTTCCTGGCCACCATTCGCAAACAAACTCAGCTTGTTTTTCAAAAAGGACCGCGAAAAACCAAGGGTCAGGTATTCGGCATCGCTGAGAAAAAACAACGCACCCAGGGTTTGGAAGCCCCGTTCAATGCGCTCGTAGCCTGTATTCAGGTTGAATCCTTTCACCACAAAGTTCAGTTTTGCGCGGTAAGCGGTGCCCGTGATCAGGGAAGAAGTTGGGTTGAACAAGCCCAGGAAATTTTGCCCGCCATCAGGATTGGGCAGGGGCTCGGACCGGACGTCGCGGTTGAGGCCACTGCGGGCAACTTCTGCTTCTACATTCACCCTTTTGCCCAATTGTTGTTTTCCGCTGGCGCTGAGGACAATGTTTTCCGAAGGCAGAACCACTCGTTCAATTGGCTGGATAATGGAATTGGGATCGTCTTTTGCCGCGAAATAAATCAGGTTGAATTCCGATTTGGTATTATTATAACCCACTTTCAACCCTTGCCCGGTGCGCCGGTAAGCAGGGTCCAGCATTTGCTGGCTGTTAAAATCTTCTGCTACGGCCCGCCGCAATTGCCCGTACATACCCGCCACATACAAACGACCCGGGCGCAATTCAAACCCTGCTCCTTTGAAGTTGATGTTGTTCAGCGTGTACTTGGAAAAATTCAGGTTGCGGTCACCAAGGTGTAGCCGGGCCCATTTGTAACCCGGACTGATGCCTACAAAAGTATAGGCAGGCAGGTTGAATTGCTGGTTGGCATCGGAAAAAGCTAAGGAGAACGGGGCGTCAATACCGAGATAGCTGAGATTCAGATTCGCGAGCGCCCGCCATTGCAACGCATCGCGCCGTGCTTCGATGCCATCAGACTGGTAAAAATTGCTGTAGAGGTTTAATCCGCCGCTGATCTGGAGGGGTTGGCGGCGGATGTTTTTGAGGGATTTGACGACGCCTTCCACATCCTGTGCAGGGAGATTGACGGCAGCAAAGATGACCAGGACAGCCACAATGAGGCCGCGCCCAACCGATGGTCGATGGTGTAACATAATGGAGATTTAGTTGATTCAGGATTCAGAGAAACCCTGAAAATTTTTATTTAGACCATGCTGCAAAATTGCAGGAGTTACTAAAGAATGCCATGCCAATTCGCAGCATTTTTTGGTATATTCGCAGCATCCGCATGAAAAAATGCGCCAATTTGCCACAAGGTGCAAAGGAGTGTTTATTGCTAAGTCGTTGATAAAGATTTATTTGCTGTTCTGGCTGGGCGGCACCCCAAACATTTCCCGAAAGGATCTTGAAAAATGTGAAACGTCTTTGTAGCCGACCAGATAAGCAACTTCGGATACGGTAAGATCGTTTTGTTCAAGCATTATTTTTGCTTTTTGCAACCGGTGCAAGCGGATAAAATCGGAAGGAGATATGCCTACTAAGGCCTTCATTTTTCTCAGCAGTTGCGACCTGCTCATGTTGAGGATCTGGCAAAGTTGGGGCATGGCAAAATCGTAGTCGGCCATGTTTTCTTCGATGACCAGCCGGACCTTGCTGATAAAAACGTCTTCAATATCGTAGGCTTCTTTTGGCACCGGTATTTCCTCTTCCGTTCCCGTT
>JABWAJ010000114.1 GCA_013361075.1 Saprospiraceae bacterium
CCTCAATTTGGAATACGGCGACCTCTATCGTTCTCTTTTCACACGGGCCGAGCGGCATATCGCGGTTGTAGAAGCGCTGGTGCAAAAATCAAAAGGCTTGAGTCGAAAGGAATTGCTCACAGCAGCCGGCTTGACCGATGGCGGCTCAGCTACGACCACCCTTGACGAATTAGAGCAATCGGGTTTTATCCGTCGATATTTCCCTTTCGGGAAAACAAAACGAGATGCGCTATTTCAACTTATAGATCCATATTCCTTGTTTTACCTGACTTTCGTCAAGGACAGCAAAGCGGAAGGCAAGGGTGCCTGGCTCGCTCAGATGAATAGCCCCCGCTGGCGCGCATGGAGCGGTTATGCTTTCGAGTACATTTGCCGTTATCACATTGACCCCATCAAAAAACACCTTGGCATCAGCGGCATTTACACAGAAGTGTCTACCTGGCGCAGCCAACGAGGTGAAAACGGAGCGCAGATTGACCTGTTGATTGACCGCAACGACCGGATCATCAATATTTGTGAGATGAAATTTTCAGTAAAACCCTTCACGATTGCCAAAGACTATGCCGACAACCTGCGCAACAAAATCTCCGTTTTTCGGGAGGAAACGGGCACGAACAAAACGCTGTTTTTGACGATGATTACCACTTTTGGGCTGAAAGCGAATAACCATTCTGCACAATTGGTCAATGATTCAGTGGGGATGGAGGCGTTGTTCTTATAGAGTATTTGGTTTAACCAGCCAGCCCTGTTTTTGTTATCTTTGTCAATAAGATTACCAAACATCTTCTAAATGGCTAAGAAATTCAGCATCACGGGAACTTGCATCCCTTCCCGGCATTACCTGGCGGACACCTTGGCCAAACTAAAGCGGTCTAAATACATCATCACAGCCATGTCAATCTACCCGCTTTTTGCCGCGATCCCTTTCCTGTTGTTCCAATGCCTTCCGGCAACAGCCCAGCAGCCAGTGATGGTCAGCTATACCCCTTCTGCTGCTGATTTTGTCAATCCGGAACGCGGCTTTATGCGATTCACGGAAACGACTTCCGGCGATTATATTCCGTTAAGCTCTAACCAAATGGCTTCCTGGAGGAGCCTGCACCTCCCGGGCGGAGATCCTGCTGCGGATTATGCCATTTACGCATCACTGGTGTACCGGGGATTTTACTTAGAAAGCTTCACAAATGGCCCCATTTCCACGGCTTATCTGTCGGCTATGCAAGAAGATTTCGATGCAGCAAGACTGGCGGGTGTAAAGCTAATCGTGCGTTTTGCTTATACTCAGAAAACGACAGCATCTTTATTTAAAAATGGATTTAACCCTTGCTAAAAATTTGACCATCAATTTATTGGACTCAAATGGCAGGATTTTAAAACGCCGTGCAGCAGGGTTTTTAGCGGGTGAATCGGTGCTGTTGTTTGAAAACCGGGAACTGGCCAGCGGGGTATATGTATTGGAGGTTGCAGATGAGCAAGGAAAGGCGTTTCGGCAACGGGTTGTTTTGGTGAAGTAAGTTGCCTTTTGGGTAGGAAAGGATTTTTTTAATCCAAACTTGTTTCCCAAAACTAAAAACCACTACCTTTGTTTCCATTCGTATAAAATCTTAAAAGATTGCGATGAACGTTTCCTTTACCATAATCAACAGCATTATTATTCCCGGGTTGCCGCGCAATCTGTGAGCCAATGTTGTTGTTGAAACACCGAAAAAGCTCCGGCAGATTGCGATCCTGCCGGAGCTTTTTCTTTAGCAAAAAATTATCTTTGCGGGTCTTTGAAAAAAAACCACCGATGTACAACGAGTTCAAGAGCCTGAACCTTCAGGAAATCGACAAAGAAATGCTGGCCTTTTGGGAAGCACAGGATATTTTCAACAAAAGCGTGGAGCAGCGCCCGACCAACAACGCATGGGTCTTTTACGAAGGCCCGCCATCGGCCAACGGCAAACCCGGCATCCACCACGTCATGGCCCGGGCCATCAAGGACATCTTTTGCCGTTACCAAACCCTGAAAGGCAAGCGCGTTGAGCGCAAAGGCGGCTGGGATACGCACGGCCTGCCCATCGAGTTGAGTGTGGAAAAGGAACTCGGCATCACGAAAGAAGACATCGGCAAGACCATTTCCGTAGACGAATACAACCACAAGTGCCGGGAAACCGTCATGCGCTACAAAAACGAGTGGGACGACATCACCCGCCGCATGGGCTATTGGGTAGATCTGGACAACCCCTACATCACCTACGAAAACGAATACATCGAAACGGTCTGGTGGCTACTGAAACGCCTCTACGACAAGGGGTTGCTGTACAAAGGTTATACCATCCAGCCTTATTCGCCGGCAGCCGGAACGGGGTTGAGTTCGCATGAGTTAAACATGCCCGGGGCGTATAAAGAGGTGACAGACACGACAGTGGTGGCAATGTTTAAGGTCGTCAAGGATGAAAAATCAGCTTCCTTTTTCGATACAGAAGATGAAGATGTGCGCATCCTGGCCTGGACGACAACTCCGTGGACTTTGCCTTCCAATACGGCGCTGACCGTAGGGCCGAAAATTGACTACGTTAAAATCAAAACCCTCAATCCCTATACCCAGGAGCCGGTCAGCGTGGTGCTGGCCGATGTGCTGGTTGGAAACTGGTTCGCATCAGATCCGGAAAAACAAAAGAACAAGCCAGCTATCCTCGAAAAAAGCAACCCGTTTAAAGGTGCTGCACTGGAAGGCGTGCGCTTTGAGCAATTGTTGCCTTTCGGCAACCCCATCGAAGAACTGAATGGCCATACCGACGCTTTCCGTGTGGTAGTGGGCGATTTTGTTACGACAGAAGACGGTACCGGCGTGGTGCACACCGCCCCGTCTTTCGGTGCCGATGACATGAAAGCCGCCCGCGCCAACGGCATCGGCGCGTTGACGCTGGTGGACAAACAAGGCAAATTCAAAGACTCCGTTGGCGAGTTTTCCAACCGCTACGTAAAAAATTACAAAGACGATCCTGACTATGTGAGCGTGGACGTGGACATCGCCGTAAAACTCAAGCAGGAAGGCAAGGCGCTCAACGTCCAAAAATACGTCCACAACTACCCCCACTGCTGGCGCACCGACAAGCCGGTGCTCTACTACCCGCTCGACTCCTGGTTCATCAAAGCCAGTGCTGTCAAGGAGCGCATGTTTGAACTCAATCAGACCATCAACTGGAAACCGGTCAGCACGGGCGAAGGGCGCTTTGGCAAATGGCTTGAAAACTTGCAGGACTGGAACCTGAGCCGCAGCCGCTACTGGGGCATTCCACTGCCGATCTGGCGTAGCAAAGATGGGAGCGAAGAGATCTGTGTGGGCACGGTGGACGAACTAAAAGCGCTGGTAACCGAAACTGTTCTTCTCTCCCATACCCGGGCAATTCAGGATTTACTCTCTCAAAAAGAGATGGATGATATTCTGGCTGGCCAAAACCTGATCTTGAAGCCGGATTTTGACCTTCACCGACCCTATATTGACCAAATTGTACTGCTGGGAAAAAGTGGGCGGCCAATGTACCGGGAACTGGATCTCATTGACGTTTGGTTCGACTCCGGCTCCATGCCTTATGCGCAGTGGGGCCTCGACTACGAAAAAATAAAGGCCGGGGACGAGCGCCCTTTCAGGGCACCATTCGGGGATAGTTTCCCCGCCGACTTCATCGCTGAAGGCGTGGACCAAACCCGCGGCTGGTTCTACACCCTGCACGCCATTGCCACCATGGCATTCGACAGCGTTTCCTTCAAAAATGTGGTCTCCAATGGCCTCGTTTTGGACAAAAACGGCAACAAAATGTCGAAACGCCTCGGCAACGCAGTGGACCCGTTCGAGACGATTGCCAAATACGGTGCCGACGCCACCCGTTGGTACATGATTTCCAATGCAGCCCCGTGGGATAACCTGAAATTCGACATCGAAGGCATTGCAGAAGTGCAGCGGAAATTTTTCGGTACACTGTTCAATACTTACAACTTCTTCGCGCTCTACGCCAATGTAGATGGTTGGAAGATGGACGAATTTAACGTCATGCCTTACGACCAGCGCTCGGAACTTGATCGCTGGATCATTTCCAAACTCTACAGCCTCGTGGCAGACTACCATGCTGCTATGGACGACTACGAGCCACACCGGGCCTGCCGTCTGGTGGAAGATTTTGTGGATGCGCATTTGTCGAACTGGTACGTGCGCCTCAGCCGTCGGCGTTTCTGGCGGGGTGAGATGAGCCCCGATAAAGAAGCGGCCTATCAGACGTTGTTTGAATGCCTGATGGTGGTTGGACAACTTTCCTCTGCTGTAGCTCCGTTTTTCAGTGACTGGCTCTACCGCAACCTGACTGCGCCCATCCGGGGCGTCGCGCAACAAAAAAATACGCCCCTGCGCCACGACAGTGTGCACCTGACCGATTTGACGAAACCGGATGCGTCAAAGGTTGATATAGCTCTGGAAAAACGCATGGATTATGCCCAGCGCATCTGTTCGCTGGCGTTCAGCATCCGCAAGGCGAACGGACTTCGCGTGCGGTTACCGTTGCAAAAGCTGCTGCTGCCCGTGCTTGACGAAAGCTTCATCAAAGAAGTGGACGGGGTGAAAGAGCTGATTCTCAGTGAAATCAACGTGAAACAGATCGAATACATCACGGATGCAGACGGGTTGCTGAAAAAGCAGGCCAAGGCCAATTTCAAAACCCTCGGTGCCAAACTCGGCAAGGACATGAAAGCCGCTGCCGAACGCATTGCCGCCTTTGGCAACGAAGAAATCAATGCACTGGAAAAAGCAAGCAGCATGCCCATGGATGTGAATGGAACGGTTTACGACCTCACGCCCGCCGACCTGATCGTCACGACAGAAGACCTGCCCGGTTGGAAAGTGGCTACCGATGGTCCGCTCACCGTGGCGCTGGATGTGACCCTGACGCCGGAACTGGAAGCTGAGGGCCTTGCCCGCGACCTGGTAAACCGCATCCAGAATTTGCGCAAAGAGAAAAATTTCAACGTAACCGACCGGATCAAGGTGCGCATTGAGCAGCGCCAGCAGTTGGAGCCTGCCGTGCAACAGTTTCGGGAATACATTCAGGCCGAGGTGCTGGCCGACTCCCTCACTATGGCGTCAGAAGTTGAAGGCGATCTGGTAGAATTGGGAGATGAACTGAGTTTGAAAATTGAGGTTAGTTTGAATTGATGTTGGGATAGAGGTGAAGTTGACAGCTTGATTTTTGGGAATTATAGTTTGGACAAATTTTGAAAATTTGTCCAAACTATATGCATTGCATCATGCACTATTGGGCAATATCTCTTTAATATTTTCTTCAACTATCGGACTGGCTTTCAATCCAATAAGTATTTGTTCAAAGTGAGTATCTGAAATCTCGCCTTTAAACTCAAGTTTATCATTTTCATAGAAATTTTTGAATTCCTCTATTGAATAATCAAAATAACTATTACAGTCAACATACGAATCTATCTCCAATCCATTTTCTGTGTCTGGATTTATCCAAACCAATGTTGAAAATGGAAGGTTTGCTTTCTCAATGTAATTTTTTCTTTTCTCAAATTGAGAAGTACAACAGACTAATATCAACATTCCTCCATCAAGCCTTGATACACAAATAAAATAATGAGGTACGCCTGTATTTAGTTTTGTACTTCCAAAGTAATAGACCTTTTTGGGTTGGATGCCATCAAGGAATATTTGGGTAGGAACCTTCATACCAACCTGTAGATATATCCATTTTGCATAAAGATTTCCTTTGCCGTTTCTAATACCGTGTGATCTAACTCAAAAACCGGGTTCTCTCCCGGGCGAAAGTCAGCGAAAAAATCTTCATAACTCATTTCAAATCTTGAAGAAGATTTAGATTTTAAATGGCTTTCAAATCTTTTCCATTCAGGGTATTTATGTGATTCTTCAGATAGATTAAATTCCCCTAACCCCCCAAAAACTTCATAAATTTTGTTCATTGCCCGGATGTCTGACTCTGAAAAAACCTTAGAATCAAAGCTTGATAAAGATTTATAATGATACTTGTCTTCACTTTGAATGTATAGATTTCTGTAATTCTTTTCTTCTTCAGACAAAAAGCTATTATCTTCAACTAAGTCTTTGGTATGCGATGCAACCGGGCCATAATTCAAAGCAAAATAGGTGTCGTTCAGGATTGGTCTGTAATATTTTCTAATATGTAACCTATCAGCAAGCCAAATCAATTTGAGCGCTCGCATTTTATTAATCGTTCCTCCTGCATGGATAGCAAAAAAGTTTAAGGCTTGTACTGCTTTTTTATAGTTAAATCCGAGCATACACAGTTTGTTTTGAAATTACGCGAATATAATTATTTGTTTTATAAAATCAAATAATTTGATCAAATTTAACATTTTGAATTATTTTTTCATGTGTTTAATTCTTGTAAAGAACTACTTAGAGCCAACCTTTACTGAGTCGGCAATCGTTAGCTGCTTTAAACGTTTGTAAAAGGTAAATTCATCTGATTGCATTCCAAAAAAGGAATTAACATGCGCGACTTTACTTCTTTACTAATTGCCCTGCTGCTCCTGACCGGCAACTCCCTTCTCGCCGCTACTTATTACGTCTCCAACGCCGGAAACAACTCCAACTCCGGGCTTTCCTTAGCCCAGTCATTTTTAACCCTCCAGAAAGGCGCCGACGTGGCCATTGCCGGAGACACCGTGCTGGTGGCCAATGGCACTTACGCCGGGTTTGATTTCCGCAATAAAAACGGAACAGCTGCCAACCGGGTCGTTTTTCAGGCGTTGGGTACGAATGTGCTCATCAACCAAAGCGGCCCCATTCGCAGCGACGGCATCAACATCGAAAATGCGGACTATGTGACCGTAGACGGCTTCATTGTAAATGGCATGCCCGGCAACGGAAACGGGGTTCGGGTGGTCACTTCCGATTTTTGTGTGGTCAGAAACTGTAGTTGCGATGGCAATGCAGAACGGGGCATTTTCACGGGCTTCACCAATGATATTTTGATTGAAAACAACATTTGCACCAACTCCGTGGACGAGCACGGCATCTACGTCTCGAACAGCTCTGACCGCCCCATTGTGCGCTTCAATACCTGCTACGGAAATAACAACATCGGCATCCATTTCAATGGCGACCTCTCCGCCGGGGGCGACGGCATCATTTCCGACGCGCAGGTGTATGGCAACGTCCTCTACGACAACGGACAGGCGGCTGGCATCAACATGGATGGCGTACTCAATCCTCTTATTTTCAATAATTTAATTTTCAACAACCATTTTGGGCAGGGCATTGCGCTGTTTCAACAGGACGGGGCAATCGCGACACGGGGAGCAAAGATTTTTAACAATACCATCATCGTGCCTTCCGATGGCCGCTGGGGGATTTTGGTTCGGGACGGCTCAAACATAGGGACCCAGATTTACAACAACATCATCCTGAATTTCCATGCCTGGCGGGGCTGCATCACCGTGGACAACACCGCACAGTTTACCAGCGATTACAACATCCTGCACGATAAAATGAGTGCTTCCGGCGACGGTTCTGCCATTTCTCTGTTACAGTGGCAGGCACTGGGCTTCGATGCCCATTCACAACTGGCCGACCCGCTCGTGGATATTTTTGGAGACCCTGCCAACGGGGACTACCACCTTGCCATAGGTTCGCAGGCCATAGACGCGGGCACGACACTCGTCAACTCATTCGTAAACAATGACTTGGACGGTGCACCCCGGCCTCTCGGCGCCGCATTCGACATTGGGTGTTATGAATTCGTGCCCATTTCGGGTAATGGAGAACCGTCGGGCGCTTTGATTGAGATCTTTCCCAACCCCACATCAGATTTTGTGACCATCAGCGGGGAATTCACCCATTTCCACCTCCAGGTAATAGACGCCAACGGGCGGGTGGTACTGTACCGGACAGGAGCCGGCGCGCCGCTGACTGTCAGCCTGAAAGATCTTAGTCCGGGCGTATATTTTCTATTGCTGGAAAATGAGCGGAATCAATTGCTTGGTTTGAAGAAAGTGATCAGGGAGTAATCACCGCCCAAACGAGTCATAATAACTCGCTGCATGTTGCTCATAGCGTTTCAGCAAATCAATGTTTTTGCGCTCCAGCGCGGTAAATTGCTGGGACACATTGGTGCTGACGGGCATGTACCAATCTACGTTCCGGTCGAACAGGTAGCGCATCCGGCGATTTTTGAAGGAATAGCCATGGCGGGCGTAGATGGCGTTGCGGATCACCTCCAGATCGCCTTTGTGCATGTTTTCCACATCTTCTTTGCGGAGCAGGGTTTTGGACGCATTGAATTTGGTGGCATCTTCGGTCAGAAACTCTGCTGACCCCGGATCGTCCTCGCTTTCGCGGAAAGTGTTGTACAGGTCGAGGCCCGTGATGCCATCTTTTGGCATTTCCAGGTTAGGGTCGTATTGAAAAACGCGTTTTTCAAGATTGAAGGTGCGTTTGGTAACCCCCAGTTTTCGGTTGAACGCTTCCCATGATCCCGATACGTTTTGGCTATCCCTGTGCATTTGAAAGGTAAAAGCCCCGTCGTATTTGTCGTCGCCCGGTTCGCGCGCCGTCACGCTGAGTGCGCCATTTTTTTCTGCGTACGTTCCTTCAAACGGGCGGCTGTTGCCGGCAACGATGCTGTAACCTTTCACCACCCCGTTTTCGAGTGTCTCAATCGCCATGGTAATTTTATTGCTGTAGCTGATGTCCTTGTTTTCGTCGTAATCAACTGCAAGGAATTCGCCCACAAACATGCCCACAGCGGGCAACGGCAATGGCGGGACTACCTGTTCTTCTACAGAATCAACATCAATGGCGGCGTCTTGATTTTGTGTAGGTTGCGATGGATTGCACGCAACCAGCAAGAACAAAGGAAAGAAGTACAAGAGGTTGATTTTCATAAAAACAGGTTGTTTGATGAATTTTTTTAAAACTGATTATTGACGGGCTCGGCGCCTGCTGATCCACCACTCCGCTACGGCTAAGTTTAGCACCCAGCCCAACCACGCTACCACCCGATACACCTCCATGGGTCGGGGTTCAAACGCTGCAACAATTGCAAATTTCCAGGCCCGCAGCGTAATCGCCGATAAAGTTAGTGCAAAACTGCGAATCATCCACCGCCGGTGTGCCGCCACATCGCCCCGCCGGATGCTCCAAACCGCCATTCCGGTAAACCCCATCCACAATATTGCCAGCAAACAAAACGCCAGTTGGGAACTCCAGCCGCCATTGGCGTAAATGCCGATGACCAATCCCGACGGCCCGGCTACAAATAGTACATTGGCTGCATACAGCCACCCCGACCACCGGTGCAGGTCGGGATACTGCCGCCGCAACAGCGTGGAAAACTGTGTAAATCCGGCCATCAGGGCCAGAATAGCGGCAAAAACATGGGCAAAAAACGCCACCCGGTAATGCCACATCCCAATGTATTCCTGCTTGATGCGCAAAAAAGCCACATCCGTATCAATAGGAATGTATTGCAACGTAATCCGCAGCATCAGCCAGCAGAAAAAGCAGTAAATCATCGTCCCTGCAAACCAGACTACTTTTTTAGCCCCCATTCAGCAAAAAGATAACTGCCTGGTAGGGCAGCAGCGAAATGGCATTGCCCTTTACGGCTACCGACTCGTAATTGTTGATGACGGCACCTTTTATGGCTGCCACTTCTCCAAGTTCAATCGTTGCATTTTTGGCTGTAAAATTCAGAAGCACCAGCATTTTTTTACCATCCATTTCCCGGGTATAGGCATAAATTTCAGGGTGTTCGCGTTGCAGCAGCGTGTATTTTCCATACACCAGTACAGGGTTGTCCTTTCTCAGTTGAATCATCTTTTTGAAATGGTTCAGCACCGAGTTCGGGTCTTTTTCGGCTGCAACAACGTTGATTTCTTTGTGGTTCTGATGAACAGGAAGCCACGGCGTCCCCGTTGTAAAACCTGCATTCACGCTGTCGTCCCATTGCATCGGCGTTCTGCCGTTGTCGCGGGAACTGAACTTCAGCGCTTTCATATAAGCTTGCACATCGCCGCCCGAATGCACCACTTTTTTGTAGCCGTTGATGGCCGCAATATCCCGATATTCTTCGATGGTTTCAAAGCCGATATTGGTCATGCCCAATTCGTCGCCGTAATAACAATAGGGCGTGCCGCGCATGCTTAAAACAAAGGTATTCAGCATCTTAACCGATGGTGCACGAAATTCGGGGCTGTCGTTACCGAACCGGCTTACCAACCGGGCCTGGTCGTGATTGGACAGGAAAATGGACAACCAGCCTTTTTCGGCAAAAGCGCTGTCCCAACGCGAAAAAACTTCTTTGAAATGCAGAATGCTGTACCCTTCGGGCTTCGCAATGTCCACCCCTTCAAAAGCATAAGCCATATTCAGTTCTTTCCGATCTTCGTCTACCAGGTTGTGGGCGTCTTCAAAGGTATTCCCGGCACCTTCCGCCACGCTCATCACGTCGTATTTGCTAAAAACTTCCTGGTGCATTTCCTGCAGATAGCCATGCAAATTGCCCTGCATGGCATAGTACTGGATGAAGTTTTTTTCAAACCCTTCCGGGAAAGGCGGGTAGGTGGTGTCTTTGGCAGCAAACTGAAACGCATCCAGCCGGAAGCCATCCACCCCTTTTTCTGCCCAGAACTTCATGATGTCGTACACTTCTTTCCTCAATTTGGGATTCTCCCAGTTCAGGTCGGGTTGCTTTTGTGAAAAATAGTGCAGGTAATAAGCATTGGTGACAGAATCGTATTTCCAGGCGTCGCCTTTTTCATCGAATAAACTGTACCGATAATTGGGTTTTCCCTTTTCGGCGGGCCACCAATGGTAATAATCGCGGTAGGGGTTGGTTCTTGAACTTCTCGATTGTTTAAACCACTCGTGCTCATCGCTGCTGTGGTTGACCACAATATCCATGATCAGCTTGATGCCCCGTTCGTGCATGCCCTTGAGCATGAGGTCGAAGTCGGCCATTGTGCCAAAATCGCTCATGATGCCGCGATAATCGCTTACATCGTAGCCGTTGTCGTCGTTAGGGGAACTGTAGATGGGGTTGAGCCAGACCGCCGTGACGCCGAGGCTTTTGATGTAATCCAACTTCTCAATAATGCCTTTCAAATCACCAACTCCATCGCCGTTTGTGTCTTTAAAACTACGGGGATAAATTTGGTAAACGATGGCTTCTTTCCACCATTTTTGGAAAGACGGAGTAGTTTCCTGTTTTGTTTTATCCATACAACCAAAGAGCAGGCCGGTCATGAACACGGCAATAAAGAATCTTTTCATTGTTCAGGCTGGTTTTATCGTTTTCAAAGTTGAAATTTAGCCGCAGACTATTTTTCAGTCTGTGGGTGAAACGTCTTCCAACTGTGCCAATATTCCTGATACGCAGGCAGCTTTTTTAAATCCGGCTGGCCTTTGTTTTGGGAAACACCCAGGAAGGAATACCGGTTATCAGCGCTGATCAGTGTGTCTTGCTGAAGGGTAAATTTTTGCACTTTGCTGCTCCTTTCAAGCACCACAAAACTACTGCTGTCTTTCGACAAAACCACTACGATGGGCTGATTATTGACCTCGTCGTAAATGAGGCGTTCTTGCTGGAGCCGGTTCCAATCGTAGGCTTTGCTGTTTTGGCCAAGCGTCAGGCCAACCACCCACGATTTGGGTTGCCAGGAGGCAGTATCCCGGCGTGTAAGTTTCCCGGTCAATCGCCCTTTTTCGTAAGTGCTCATGCTGTCGTAGGCTACCCTGAATTCAGGATCGGGTTGCATGACCAGCGTATTGGGGTATAATTCCGTCCATTTGCCCAGGGTGGTTTGCAGTGATGGAAACTCTGGCAGCATAGCTCCTTTCTGTTTTCCTGCAACTGCTTCTCCGGTTGCCTGGCGCCACCACGACCGGGTCGTTTCATCTTCAAACATGGCGTTAAAATGATCCATGCCAACCAGCCTGAAGTTTTCAGTTTTGCCCTTCACAAGGGGTTCAAAAACGCGCCCGGTTCTGCAAACCGTACAATAAGTAACCATGATGGGTTTGCCTCCGATGCTGTCGCGTACCTGATGGTGATACCCCAAAAACTGAATCGGATACGCTTTCGCCTGCCCGTTGTGTGTG
>JABWAJ010000710.1 GCA_013361075.1 Saprospiraceae bacterium
CTTGTCGGAAGGCAGGTTTTTGCCAAAGCGTTCCCGGAGTTTGGCTTCGTCGTATTCTTCCATATCGCTGATGTCGCGAAACAGTTCGAGGTAGCGGGCGCTTTCCCGGCCACTCTTTTGGGCGTCGAGGGTGAAGTAGCGCTTTTCCGCTTTTGACATGGCCTGGACGAGTTGAAACAGGTCTTCTTTGCTTTTCATACCATTTAAGTGCTTCCCGGAATGTGCTGGCAGGCAATCCATATTGCTTCCATTCCTTAAAGGGATGTTAAAAACAAGGCAAATTTAAAGAAAAATAAAAAAAAATTCATGCATTGGGAGTTCTAAGTAGTGCACAAAAGATGAAAAAAAGTTTTTTTAGTACAAAAATCTAACAATCATTTGATTATGACAAAAAAACATGAATTAAAACGCCTTCCACTATCCCAAAAAGCAGTCTTTAGAAACCCAAACTATTTCGGGAATCTGGTTTTCGCAGGTCTTGCGCCGGGTATACATTTGTACTCGTAATCAGACGGATTACAACAGCGCAACAAAAAACAGCATCACCAACTGGAATACCTGCGCTACTGACATCAAGGTAAAATCGGGTTTGCAGCAATGACTGCCGGACCCTGGAAGATAATCTGGTTTATTTCTCAATCTATCTGTCCTTAATTACAAGACTCACTCTTCTGGCCGGGCAGTGGAACTCCAGAACCACTGCCCGGAAGTTTTGTAAGCCCTGGCCGGATGAGCAATGAACTGAAGAAGCACTATGAAACACACTATTGAACACACAAGCTGAATGCCTCTGAAGTGCCTGAATACGAAGGCTCCTGAGCCATCCAACATGCTATGATTAAACGATTAAATGTTCATAGGGCAATTCGGAGGCCCTGCTCCCATCTTCAAAAATGGGGCAGGGCGTTTTTGCCCGAACATCAAAAAACCAACTAAACCCCAATACCCCAACAACCTTTACTTTAACCCTGAACAAACCATGTATTGTAAGGGCTGAAAATTTTCAGCCCCCCCATTCAGCCCCCCACTACCAAATGATTCAACAGGGGGTAAACATGCGCTTAAATGAAAGCGCTTTCATACGAACGAGGAAGGGATGCGCAGTGCCACAAAATTGTCATCCTTATGATTTTCAGGTGTTTTTATCCACTTGTGTTGTCGGATTTTTTTATTGGGAAAACTACGCACAACACTGCAAGTCCCTTCCTCCTCTTCGGTTTCTATGCCAAACGCGGCCTCAGCCGTCAAGATAAAGGGTGTTTTTAATTTTTTTCAGAAGGGCACGCCCACAAAGGTGGGCGTCACAAGCAATTGGAGATAAGTAGATAGTTGCTATTATTCCGGGCTGGGTAGCGACGGGAACGTTCGCTGCCCAGTTTTCTTTTACCGCATCACCACGAGGTAATCCCGAAGTAGCTTTTTCACCCTGTTTTCCTTGCAAACTTCTTTTCTTCACCGACATCATAAACGGCCATCAGTTGCCGTTTCCATAGTGCAATCAATCGTCAATCGTCATTCATACCAATCCCTTAATCAATTTGTTATTAGCGATTTTCCCCGAAAAACCATTTGAAAGCCCTACTTTTGACCTTAGCACTAAACCGGAAGCACCTATGATCTTTCAACACAAACCTTTCCGGGCATTGCCATTCCAGCAAACTGCCCAAACACGCCGTTCCTTTTTAACCATTTTTTTCACTTTTATTGCCGGCACCTGCATGTTGCTGGCCCAGCAAGTAGCGCCACTCAAGCCAGATAGCTTGACACAACTGGCTTTGAAAGACAGCATTTTGCTGCGCATCTTAGGATTGCCCGAACTTACCCCGCTCAATGCCCACGAACTGGCTACTCCCCGCTATGACTATTTCTGGCTGTATGGAAACGGAAATTTTACCCTCGGCGGAGCAGATTCGACCATCAGTCACCGCTACCAAACCAAACCCTCTGCTTACGAAGTTAAAACTTATCCGACCGGGCTTTATGGAGGTGGTGGCAAACCGCCTCCCAAAATTGTACGCGGAGAAGCCACTGTAATTACTGCTGCCAACCCAAATCCGGAGCCACACCGGGTAACACCGGCAGTGAAGGAAAATCAATACATCAGGCTTCAAAAAAACCATTTGAGCCTCGTACCAGATGACACCACCATGTGGGTT